>JAEUQQ010000378.1 GCA_016789685.1 Acidobacteriota bacterium
TCGACCATCGCATGGCGTCGCAGGGTGTCGAACTGCCGAGCGGCGGCGGCGTAGACGGCGTCGGCGTAGGGGTTCGTGTCTGCGGGGAGGTCGATCTCGGCGCGTGACACGTGGAGGAAGCTGTAGGGATTGTCGGCGGCCAGCGCGCGGGCCTCGTCGGCGTTGACGACGTCGTAGGGGACGGCGGCGATCTTCGCGGCGAGTTCCGGCTTTGGACGAACGGCGCGGAAGGGATGGACAAGGGCCATGGCGGGCCGATTGTAGCGCGTATGACGACCTTCCGGCGGCAGGGTCCACGGCCCGGATTGCCGGCGTTGGCCAGGCAGGGGCCGGGACGCGGGCGGCCGGCGGTGCCACCACCGTGCCGGGGTGACCATTCCGGGCGTTTTTTGTGTGCGGTGCTCGCTCCAGCGGCGTAGAATGGGGCCCTGATGGGCACCGTGCCCCGCAGACCATATTCAGAGCCTATTCACATGACCCACTCCACGATGAGATTGATCCTTCCCCGCATCGGCACCGCCGCCCTGGCGCTGGTGCTCTGCTCAGGGTTCCAGACGACCGCCGTTGCCGACGAGGCAGGCCAGGCGCGTCAGCGAACCGGGCAGACCATGAACACCGACACGACCCGCACCGCGACGCGGCTCGGCGGCGCGCGGGCCATGACGCGTCCGCTCAAGGACCTGCCGGCCCTGAAGAAGTGGATCGCCCGTCCGCGCGCGCAGAAGGACCTGGCGGCCGTGATGGACAAGGCCGGCCTGACGTCGGTGATTCCGCAAGTCACCAAGATCATGACCGACGCTGACCCGGCCGTGATGAAGGAAATCCAGTTCCCCGTGGGCAACACCTACGACTGGATGGCCCTCCGCAACGGTGGCAAGGCCGACATCGTCCGCAACATCCGCTGGGGCGGCAAGAAGCCCATCGACGCGTGGCAGTTCATCGTCGACGACATGGACAAGACCTACACGTTCATGGTGCCCCGTATCTGCGGCAACCTGACCCTGATCACCGCCGAGCCGAGCCGCGAAAAGGCCCGTCTCGACGCCGAGAAGGCCGAGCGCGACCGCATCGAGCGCGAGCGGCTCGAGCGTGAGCGCGCCGAGGCCGAGCGCCTCGCCAAGGCCAAGGCCGACGCCGACCGTCTCGCCCGCGAAAAGGCCGAAGCCGAGCGCCTCGCCAAGGAAAAGGCCGACGCCGAAGCCGCCCGCCTCGAAGCCGAGCGCGCGGCAGCCGCCAAGGCCGCCGAAGATGCCCGCCTGGC
Source organism: Acidobacteriota bacterium (assembly GCA_016789685.1). Taxonomy (GTDB): domain Bacteria; phylum Acidobacteriota; class Vicinamibacteria; order Vicinamibacterales; family JAFNAJ01; genus JAEUQQ01. The sequence goes on from JAEUQQ010000378.1 coordinate 1,262, forward strand.
CAAGCTGGCCAAGGAGAAGGTCGACTTCTTCATCGACGGCACGTTCGGCAAGCAGCGCCGCCTCCTCGAGATCGACGGCGCGCCGTCGATCGCCGGCTACTGCGACAAGCTGTTCGGCCTCAAGGCCGGCGTTGACGTCCGTGTGGGCGATGGTCCGTGGCGCATCGCGCCCGGCGTCGGCGTGGCGCTCAACCTCGACGAGTCGGATCGCACGAGCATCTTCGCCGAGGTCGAGGCGAATCGCTGGTTCGACAAGGGCTTCGTGGGCTTCGGCGTGGGCGTGTGGGACTTCAACCACTCCGACAACGTTGCCCCGACGCTGCTGTTCCACTTCGGTCGCGAGGTCTACCGCGCGGCCAACGAGAACAAGCTGCTCCTCATCGGCGAAGGCCGCCTGTTCATGAACGATCTCGACGAGATCGACAACGCCTACCAGTTCTGGGGTGGCGTGCGCTACGTGATTCGCTAGTCCCGACGCTGGCGGCCCGGCCGCCAGCGCATCGCGCCTCAACGCCGACACGGCGCCGGTTGTCACCAGACAACTGGCGCCGTCGTCGCGTACGGGGCACGCGGCGGTGACGAGTCAGGGCGCACCGCTGATCGGCAGCGGCATCGTTCGCTGCGCCTCGTGATGTCGCATGTGAGGGTTCCTGGCGACACGGCGAGGGCATCGGGCAGGCTCCATCACGACAACGACACCCTGGAACAGACGGCATGCGGCGGCGGAGTTGGAATCCCCAGGGCAAGGTGTTGGCGAACGCCGGCACCCGCGGTCGGGGCGTCACGGGCCGACGCGCTGATACGCCGGACGCGTGCGGCTCAGTGGGCTGATCGGGTGTCGGACACCGCGGCGCGGCGGCCGGTCAGCGGCGCTCGGCCGAGGCGACAGCGGTGGTCGCGGACTCGAGCGGGCCGAGCCCGGCGAGTTGCTGCACGTAGCCCTCACGCGCCGCATGGAACGCCGCGAGGTGCTGCGGGGCGATGGGTTCGCCCGGAGGCAGCTTCTTGTGCTCGGTCAGCGGATTCACCCACTGGCCGTTCTTCTTGAGGCGGTAATCGAGGTGCGGCCCGGTCGCGAGCCCGGTCTTCCCCACCTTGCCCACCAGCGTGCCCTGCCCGACGCGCTGTCCGGCGCGGACCTCGATCTTCGACAGGTGGAGGTAGTTGCTCTCGTAGCCGTTGCTGTGACGGAGGGTGACGGTGTTGCCGCCGCCGTTCATCCAGCCCGCGCGCGTCACGACGCCGCTTGCCACGGCAATCACCGGGGCGCCGATCGGCGCCACGTAGTCGATGGCCGGATGCGACCGCCACGTCCCGAGCACGGGGTGCAGGCGCCGGTACGAGAACCCTGAGCTGATGCGCGGCTCGAACTTGAGCGGCGACCGCAGGAAGAAGCGCTTCATCGAGCGCCCCTGGTCGTCGTAGTAGCCGGGTTCGGCGCCCGGGGCGGCGAAACGCGTCGCCTTGAGCACGCGTCCGTCGTTGCGGAACTCGGCGGTCAGGACGTCGCCATAGCCGGCAAACTCGCCGTCGGTGAACACCTTCTCGAACACGAGATCGAACGAGTCCCCCACCTGCAGGTCGTTGGTGAAGTCGATGTCGCCGCCGAAGACATCGGCCAGCGACATGGCCAGCACGACGTTTTCGCCCTGCTCGTTCATCGCGGCCACGATCGACGAGTGGTCGCGGTCGATGTAGCCCCTGAGGGCGGCGACCTCGACGCGTTTCTCGTAGGGCACGACCTGCGCGTCGAACGTCGGGGTGGGTGCGTCGGGCGCCGCGGTGGTGCCGACGATCCGCAGGAAGCGGTCGCGGTCGATGCGGACGATCAGCTCGCGCACGGCCCCGGAGACGGTCCGCTCGAGGCGGTAGGGCTGGTCGGCCTTCAGCTTCCTGAGGTCGAACACGTCGAGGGCCGCATCGACCACGCGATGCGCGAGCCCCTCTTCGACCTGGTGCATGCGGAGGAGGGTCGCGAGCGTGCCGTTGCGCGGCAGGCGGGCCTCGATGATTTCGGAATCGATGGGGAGGAAGATGTCGGATCGCAAGCCGACGGGCTCGGCCACCTCATCCTTGACCGTGCCACACGACAGCGTCGCGGCGACGACGCACACGACGACCCCGGGCGCGGCATGACGACGGCGCAACATCAGCGGGGTAGTCTAGCAGAATCGGGGTCACATCTTTCTTCATGACAATTTGCACGCTCTGGCACCGGGGCCAGGGGGTCAGAGCATGCAGAATGCGATGAAGAAAGATGTGACCCCACCCCTGCGCCGGCGCGTTACACTCGGCGGTCGCCGTTTCTGCGCGGGCCGCCCTCCGGGGACAGCGCCCGTCGCCTGTTCCACTCTCGAGGAGGATTGCATGGCTCGGTTCACATTCCGGCCGGTTCGCCCCATCGTCGCCGTCGCCGCATTCGCGGCGCTCGCTACCCTGCCCCTGGCCGCCCAGATGGCCACGACGCACGAGAGCGTCGACAACGAGGCCGTCTACAAGATCAAGGACGAGGGCATCCAGCGGTCGCAGGTGATGAACCTCCTGTCGTGGATGACCGACGTCCACGGGGGCCGCCTCACCGGTTCGCCCAACTACAAGACCGCCGCCGACTGGGCCGCGAAGACCTTCACCGAGTGGGGCCTGGCCAACGTGAAGCAGGAACCGTTCGAGTTCGGCCAGGGGTGGACCAACGACCGCTTCTCGATGCACGTCGTCGAACCCAACCGTTACTCGGTCATCGCCTACCCGAAGGCCTGGACCGCCGGCACCAACGGCCCGGTGACCGCCGACGCCGTGCTCGCGCTGATGGACTCCGAAGCCGACTTCGCGAAGTTCAAGGGCACGCTCGCCGGCAAGGTCGTCCTGATCCAGCCCCTGCGCGAGGTGAAGGCCGCCTTCGAGCCGCTGGCCACGCGCTACACCGCGAAGGAACTCGACGACCTGTCGATGATCGAGGAACCGGGGCGCCCGCGCCGCGCCTTCACGCCGGGCGCGTTCCAGTTCGCGGCCAAGCGCACCGAGTTCCTGAAGGCCGAAGGCGTGCTGGCCGTGCTCGAGGCCTCGCGCATCGGCGACGGCGGAACCGTCTTCGTGCAGGGCGGCGGCTCACGCAACCCCAAGGATGCCCAGGCACTCCCGCAGGTCGTCATGGCCGTCGAACACTACGGCCGGATCTTCCGCACGCTCGAGAAGAAGGTGCCCGTCAAGATCGAGCTCGACATCGCCAACACGTTCCACACGGCTGACCTCAACTCGTACAACATCGTCGCGGAGATCCCGGGCACCGACAAGACGAAGTCCGCCGAGATCGTGATGGTCGGCGGGCACTTCGACGGCTGGCACGCCGGCACCGGCGCCACCGACAACGCGGCGGGCTCGGCGGTGATGATGGAAGCGATCCGCATCCTCAAGACCAGCGGCCTCAAGATGAAGCGCACGGTGCGCATCGGGCTGTGGGGCGGCGAGGAGCAGGGCCTGCTCGGCTCGCGCGCCTACGCGAAGCAGCACTTCGCCGATCGCGAAACGATGAAGACCCTGCCCGACTACGACAAGTTCTCGAGCTACTTCAACGTCGACAACGGCACGGGCGCGATCCGCGGTGTGTACCTGCAGGGGAACGAGGCGGTGGCGCCGATCTTCAGGGCGTGGATGCAGCCGCTGCGCAGCCTGGGGATGACGCACCTCACGCCGCGCAACACGGGGGGCACCGATCACCTTGCGTTCGACGCGATCGGACTGCCGGGGTTCCAGTTCATCCAGGACGAAGTGGAGTACGACACGCGCACCCACCACTCCAACATGGACACCTACGAGCGCGTCCAGGCCGGCGACATGATCAAGAACGCCGTCATTGTCGCGACGTTCGTGTATCACGCCGCCAACCGCGACGACCTGCTGCCGCGGAAGCCGAAGCCGGCCCCGCAGCCCGCCGGCCAGCGCGGCCCCGGCACGTTCGGCGGGATGTAAGCCCGCCAGCCGCATCGGCGGCTGCCGGCACGCGGCAACGCCAGCACCTCGCACCTCGCACCGGTGTCGTCGCACACGCGATGGCACCGGTGTCGTGCGTACGGCGATGCCAGGCCGACGCCTGGTCTCAGGCCACGCGCACTGGCCGGCTCACGACCAGCACCCACAGGCTCAGCGCCACGCACACGGCGCCGATGACGTACGGCGCCGACGGTGCCACCGCGTCGAACACGGCACCCGCCACCACGGGGCCGATCACGCGGCCGAGTGCGCCGGCCGACTGCGTCAGGCCGGTCGCCACGCCAACCTCGGTCGGATCGACGAGGGTCGTGATGAACGAGCTGAGCGTCGCACCTGCCAGCGCGCTCCCGAGGCCAACCAGGCCGAGCACCGGGTAGAGATGCCATGGCGCGCGCACCATCGCGATGCCCGCGTACCCGAGGGTGGCGATGCCGAGTCCCGCCAGCATCACCGAATGCTCGCGCGCGTACTTCAGGGCCGTCCGCAGCAGCCCTCCCTGCACGACCACCGACACGACGCCGATGAACACGAACACGCGGGCGTTGTCGGCCGGCCCGTAGCCGAAGACGTCGGTCGTGAAGACGGCGAAGTTCGTCTGGAGGCTCGACATCGCCACCGTCATCAGGAACATCGCCCCGAGCGGACCCCGCAGCTGCGGGCTCGCGAACACGCGTCCGATCTGCGCGATGGGGTTCACGTCGCCCCATGTGAGTGCGCCAGACGTGCGCCGCTCGCGTGGCAGCGACTCCGGAAGCACGAAATAGCCAAACGCCGCCGTCACCAGCGTCAGCCCGGCTGCGAGAAACGCGGGCGCCTGCAGGCTGACGTGGCTCAACATGCCACCGAGTGCGGGCCCGATGATGAACCCGAGTCCGAACGCTGCCCCGATGAGCCCGAAGTTCTTCGCACGATCCTCCGGCGCCGAGACGTCGGCGATGTACGCCTGCGCCACCGAGATGTTGCCGCCGGTGATGCCGTCGATGGCGCGACCGACAAACAGCATCCACAGGGCCGTCGCGAACCCGAACACCAGGTAGCCGACGCCTGACCCGAGCACGCTGAGCAACAGGATCGGCCGCCGTCCGTAGCGATCCGAGAGCCGCCCGAGCGCCGGTCCGGCGATGAACTGGAAGATCGAGAACGTCAGGGCGAGCAGGCCGACCGACAGCGCGTCGGGACTGTACTGGCGCACCAGGTACGGGATCACGGGCACGAGCACCGTCGCGCCGAGCAGGTCGAGGAACGCCGACAGGACGATGAACGAGAGCGCGCGTTTCATGCGTGGGGCACGCCGGGATTCACCGGCGACGGTACCTGGCGCACCAGCTCGCGATGGCGCGCGTCCGCTCGAGGCACTCGGGATGCGACGCCATGGCGTCGATCGGCCACGGCAGCGTCCACGTCCAGTTCCGGTCGTCGACGGTCGCCGGCACGTTCACGCGATCGCGCCAGCCGAACACATCCTGCAGCGGCACGACCACGTCCTCTGACCCGCTGGCAAAGAGCAGCTCGAGGAACGCATCCCGCATCTCGTCGCTGAACGGCGATCCGACGGCAAACCCTTCGTCGACCAGGATCGGACTCGATCCCGGCTGCGCGGCCGACACGGCGCGCGCCGATCGCAGGCTCACGAACCACGGCATCGCGAGCACGGCGGCGCGCTCGACATCGTCGGCCGTGTCCCACCAGGCGGCAAGGGTATCGGTGTCGTGCGTGCCCGTGGTCGCGACCGAGATCGGCGGAAACGCCAGCGGATCGCGGAACGGCATGCCCGGCTTGTGCCACTCGCGTTCCCAGCGCAGCACGCGATAGCCCGGCAACTTCAGGCGCGCCAGCGACTCGCGCACCTCGTCGGGCACCGTGCCGAGGTCTTCGGCGAACACGCGCGCGCCGACGCTGCCGAACATGCCCATGATCGTCTCACCCTGCTGGAGCTGCGCCCGCAGGGTGTCGGGCACGAAGTACCGCGGCGAGCCGTCGAGCGGGATCGCGTACGTGCGATAGAACCCCACGAGGTGATCGACGCGGAAGCCGCCGTAGAGATCGGCGTAGCGGCGGGCACGCTGGTGAATCCACTCGTAGTCTTCGTCGGCGATGACGTCCCACCGGTAGACGGGGAGTCCCCAGTCCTGCCCTGAGGCGCTGAACGCATCAGGCGGCACGCCGATCGATGCGGTGAGATCGAACGCGTGCTGCCGCGCCCAGACGTCGGCGCTGTCTGCGCTGACCATGAACGGCAGGTCGCCGAGCAGCATGACGTCGCCGGCTTCGCGGCGCGCCACGCGCCACTGCTCGTCGGCAACCCACTGCAGGTACTGCGCGAAGCGGACTTCGCGCACGAGCGCCTGGCGAGCCTGCACGATGGCATCCGGGCGATGCGTCCGGTTGCCTTCTTCCCATTCCCACCACGGCCGCTCACCGTGGTACGTGTGCAGCGCGCGGAACAGCGCGTAGTCTTCGACCCACCAGGCCTGCGACACGACCCAGGTCTGAAACGCCTGCGCGCGCGGTGTCTGCGCCGACCATTCATCGCGATCGAAGCGCGTGAACGACAGGCGCAGTGCATGCATCTTGAGCGCGCGGACGCGATCCCATTCGATCCGCGGCGCCGAACGCACCGCCTCGATCTCGTCGCGCAGCGTCGCGTCGAGCACGCGGTCGCCGCCGAGCGCCGCATAGTCGTCGACGTCGGGCACCGAGATGTAGATCGGATCGATGGCCATCGCCGTCATCGCCGAGTAGGGCGAGTGCTGGCCGGCGCTCATCTCGTTGATCGGGAGCATGAGCCACGTCCGCAGCCCCGCATCGCGCAGCCACGATGCGAAGACGCCGACGTCGCCGATCTCGCCGATCCCCCAGGAGCGCGACGATCGGGCAGAAAACAACGGAAGCAGGACGCCGGCACGGCGTCCGCGCGAAGAATCAGGCACGGAGGGTCCTCGGACGATCCATGGCCTGGCCGGGCCCCGCGAACAGGACGTGCGGGCGGCCCGGGGGCGAGCAGACGATGCGACGCCGCGCCATGGATCTCTAGCCTAGTCGATTCAGGCAGCCGGTGATACGGCCCCACGCCGTCGACAGGACTGCCGGATCGGGCAGGAGGCTCGTCACGAGGAAGGCCTCGTGGGCGAAATCGAAGAAGTAGCCCGGATGGACCAGCACGTCGTGCTCCTCGAGCAACCTGACGACCAGGTCGTCTTCGGGCACCACGGCGGGAACCCGCACGACGGCCGACCATCCGCCCTCGGTCTCGAGGAGCGTCGCCACCGCCACGCCCGCGAGGTGGCCACGCAGCCAGGCGAGGTTGCCGCCGAGGCGCTCGCGGATCTGCGCGCGGACGGCAGCGCCATCCCTCAGCAGGCCTGGCAGCGCCAGTTGCACCGGCGTCGCGACCGACAGGTAGGTGTCGCAGACGATCTCGAGACGCGCCCGGGCCGCGGCGACGGTGCCGGGCTCGCCCGCCATGGCCATCCAGCCGAGCTTCGCCGACGGCAGGCCGACCGATTTCGACAGCCCTCCCAGGGCAACCGTCAGCGGCGCCGGCCCGGGGTTGGCCGCCAGCACGCACGCCACGTGATCGGGCGCGGGATCGAGCGGATAGTCGCAAAACACCTCGTCGGCGATGACGGCCCAGCGCCGTGCCATGGCGAGGTCGCGCCACCGCCGCCAGTCGTCGTGGCGCACGAACGACCCCGTGGGGTTGTTGGGCGACACGAGCATGACGGCACGCGTTCGTGGCGTCGCGGCCCGCTCGACGCTATCCCACGCCACGCCCCAGTGGCCGTCGTACGCCAGGCCGTACGGGCGGATGCTCACCCCGTCGAGGCGGGCCAGGTGCTCGAACAGCGGATAACTCGGCGCTGGCACGAGCACCTCGTCGCCCGGGTCGCACAGGACCTTGAACAGCAGCGAATACGCCTCGCTGGTGCTCGCGGTGAGCACGATGTCGTCGGCATCGACGATGATGCCACGTCGTGCGTAGTCGCCGGCAACGGCACGGCGGGCGTCGAGTTGACCGAACGCCTCGGGCCGGTACGACGTTCCGCGCGGATTGGCGAGCCCGGCGAGCAGGCCGTCGGCGTACGCGATCCCGACGCGCGAGGGATTCGACACCGTGAGGTCGAGCACATGGCGCCCGCGTCGCCGCGCCTCGTCGAGCGAACGGGTCAGGCGGTTGGCGGCCAGCGAACCGGGCACGCGCCGCGAAAACCGCACGCGCGGCTCGTCACCCGCTGCCTCCCCTTCGTCCCCGCGCCGCTCGGCCCCCATGGCACGAGGATAAACTACGCAGTCATGGCTCACTCCAGGTTTCCCGCCCTGTGCCTGGGCACGCTGGCTGCACTCGCGTGCCTCGGATCCGACGGCCGCACGGCATCTGCCCAACAGGCGCCGGTGCTCTCTGTCGCCGTCGAGCAGTTCACCCTGCCCAACGGGCTGCACGTCATCCTGCACCGTGACGCGAGCATCCCGACCGTCACCGTCAACGTCTGGTATCACGTGGGGTCCGGATCCGAAAAGGTCGGCCGCACGGGCTTCGCGCATCTCTTCGAACACCTCATGTTCGAGGGGTCGAAGCACGTGGCCGAGGGCGACTTCGACAACCTGCTCGAAGCCGCCGGCGCCAACAACAACGGCTCGACGAACGGCGACCGCACCAACTACTACATCGAGGGCCCGCGCAGCGCGCTCGACCTGATGCTGTTCCTCGACTCGGATCGCATGGCCTACCTGCTCGACACCATGTCGCCGGCACGAGTCGACGGCCAGCGCGACGTGGTGAAGAACGAGCGCCGACAGGGCGTCGAGAACCAGCCGTACGGCCTCGCCGAACTCGAGATCGGCCACCTGCTCTACCCGAAGAACCACCCGTATCACTGGCCGACGATCGGCTACATGGAGGATCTGACCGCGGCATCGCACCAGGACGTGGTCGACTTCTTCAAGACCTACTACGCTCCCAACAACGCGTCGCTCGTCGTCGCGGGCGACATCGATCTCGCCGAGGCGCGGCGACTGGTCGAGAAGTGGTTCACTGAGGTGCCGCGTGGCGCCGACGTGCCGCCGATTGCCCCGCCGGCCGCGTACCTCACGTCGGTCGTGTCGAAGACGATGACCGACCGGGTGCAGCTGCCACGACTCTACATGGCGTGGCACTCGCCGGCGACGCTGACGCCCGGCGATGCGGAACTCGACCTGGTCGGCAGCGTGCTGACCGGCGGGAAGAACTCGCGCCTCTACAAGCGGCTGGTATTCGACCTGCAGATTGCGCAGGAGGTCGTCGCCGGGCAGCAGTCGGCGTCGCTGGGATCGTCGTTCCTGCTCATGGCGACGGCGCGGCCGCCAAAGGACGGCGAGACGCACGAAGGCAACATCGCGCGCATCAAGGCGATCGTCGACGAAGAAATCGCGCTGCTGCAGAAGACGCCGCCCTCGGCGCGGGAACTCGAGCGCGCCGTCAACCAGTACGAGGCGCAGTTCTACGACACCAACGAGCGCGTCGGCCGCCGCGCCGACATGCTCAATCGCTACTACACCCTCACCGGCAACCCCGACTACTTCAACGAGGATCTTGCGCGGTATCGCGCGCTGGCGCCCAGCGACGTGTCGGCTGCCGCGCGGACGTGGCTCTCGCCCACGCGTCGCGTCGAGATCACCGTGTTGCCGGAGGCCAGGTAGCCATGTCGATCGCCATTCGCACCACCACGCTCCTGCTCGCCTGCGCGACCCTCGCGTCGGCCCAGGCCCTCCCCGATCGCTCCAAGGCTCCCGTGCCGGGCGCGCCGCCGGCCGTGACGCTGCCGGCGATCGCGAAGCGCACGCTGTCAAACGGCCTCCCGGTCTGGATTGTCGAACAGCACGAGGTTCCCGTCGCCCACCTGAGCCTCGTGGTCCGCGCCGGCGCAACTAGCGACCCCGCGGGCAAAGCAGGGCTCGCGAGCCTCGTGGCCAGCCTGATGACCGAGGGCGCCGGATCGAGAGACGCGCTGGCCCTCGCCGATGCCATCGACGTGCTCGGAGCGTCGATCACCGCCGGGGCCGGCTGGGACGCCACCGCAGTCTCGCTGCACGTGCCGGTCGCCCGGCTCGGCGACGCCCTGCCGCTGATGGCTGACGTGGCGCTGCGGCCGACGTTCGCCGCGGCAGACGTCGAGCGCGTGCGCGCTGAACTCCTGACGTCGTTCATCGCGCAGCGTGACGCGCCCGCGGCCGTGTCGGCGCGCGCGTTCGCGCACGTGGTGTTCGGGCCGGCGCACCCGTACGGCACCGGCGTCGCGGGCACCACGCCCTCGGTGAAGGCCATCGCGATCCAGGACCTGAAGGACGCACACGCTCGCCTCTTCCACCCCGCGCACGCCCTGCTGGTCGTCGTCGGCGACGTCACCGCCGACGGCGTGATGCCGAAGCTCGAACAGGCGTTCGGTGGGTGGAAAGGTCAGGGCGCCGCGCCGGCGCCCGTCACCGTCGCCACCGCGCCGCCGACGGCGAAGCGCGAGATCATCCTGGTCGACAAGCCCGGATCGGCGCAGTCGCAGATCCGCATCGGCGCGGTGGGCGTCTCGCGCTCCACGCCCGACTACGCGGCGCTCACGGTGATGAACACGATCCTCGGCGGCTCGTTCACGTCGCGGCTCAACACCAACCTCCGCGAAACGCATGGCTATGCCTACGGCGCTGGCTCGCGGTTCGACATGCGCCGCTCGCAGGGCCTGTTCTTCGCGACGGCGAGCGTGCAGACCGACAAGACCAGGGAGTCGGTGCAGGAGTTCTTCAACGAGTTCACGCGGATGCTCGCGCCGACGCCAGCGGGTGACCTGGCCAAGGCCAAGAACTACGTGGCGCTCGGCTACCCCGCCGACTTCGAGACGACGCGTGACATCGCCGGCAAGCTGCAGGAACTGTTCGTCTATGGCCTGCCCGAGGACGAACCCGCGCAGTTCGTGCCCAAGGTGAACGCGTTGACCGTCGCCGACCTCGATGCAGCCGCGAAGAAGTACATCACCCCGACGCGCTTCGTGATCGTCGTCGTCGGCGACCGTGCCGCCGTGGAACCGGGCCTCAAGGCCCTGAACCTCGGCCCCGTGCGGATCGTGTCGCTCGACGTCGTGATGGGCGAGAAGTAGGGCGGGCCACCGGTCCGGGACGGCGCGCATGCGCGCTGTCCCGGACGCGATGGGACGGGCCGCAGCCGGCCATCGGCGATACAATCCGCCGATCCCCGGGAGGGCTCACCCATGCGCTTGCCGTGCTCATCCATTGCGTTTTCGTGCGCGCTCGTCCTCGCCGGCCCCGTGCTGGCGCAGGACGCGCCCCCATCGACTGACCTCCGCTACAAGGTTCCACCCGCCGACATCGTCCGCATCCTCGATGCGCCGCCGATCCCGCAGGCGCTGACCAGCCCGAAGGGCGATCTCATCGTCCTGGTCGAGCGCAGCAGCATGCCGCCCATCACCGAACTGGCGCAGCCGATGCTGCGGCTGGCCGGCATCCGCGTGAATCCCGCCACGAACGGCCCGCACCGCACGCGTGGCATCACGGGCTTCACGGTCAAGCGGCTCGCCGGAGGCCAGGGTGCGACGTTCACCGTGCCGGGCGCGATGAGCCTCGGCGCGATCGGTTTCTCGCCCAACGGGGCGCTGTTCGCGTTCACCGCGGTGCAGAACGACCGCATCGAGCTGTGGCTGGCCGACCTGGCGACGGGCAAGGCCGATGTCGTGAAGGGCGTGCGCGTCAACGGCGTCCTGTCGGACGGCTGCAGCTGGTTCGACGACAGCCGCGCGCTGTTGTGCGCCGCCGTGCCGGCCGCGCGCGGCGCGGCGCCGGTCGCCCCACTCGCCCCCCTGGGGCCCAACGTGCAGGAGACGAGCGGCACCTCGTCGCCGGTGCCCACGTACCAGGACCTGCTGACCTCGGCGCACGACGAAGCCCTGTTCACGTACTACGCGACCGCACAACTCGTGCGGGTCGATGCGACGACGCGCGCCGTCATCGCCCTTGGCGCCCCTGCGGTGATCGCCGACGCCACACCGTCGCCCGATGGTGCGTTCATCCTTGTCCAGCGCATCCGGCAGCCGTACTCGCGGATCGTCACGTGGGACGACTTCCCCACGTCGTACGACCTGTGGACGCGCGACGGCGCGCTGGCGCGCACGCTGGTGGATCGGCCGATGGCCGACACCGTGCCCATCAACGGTGTCGTGACCGGGCCGCGGTCGTTCAGGTGGAATCCCACGGCGCCGGCGACGGTGGTCTGGGCCGAGGCGCTCGACAAGGGCGACCTGAAGGTGACCGTCCCGCAACGCGACAAGGTCGTCGCGCTCGCGGCGCCGTTTGCCGGCCAGCCCGCAGAACTGCTGCGCACCGAGTTCCGCTTCACGACCATCAACTGGACCGAGCGTGGTCTCATGCTGGTGAACGAGTCGGATCGCCGATCGCGGCGCGTGCGCACGTGGCTCGCCGACGGCAAGGCGGCCCCGCGCCTGGTCGTCGATCGCGGCACCGAAGACAGCTATGCCGATCCCGGCCAGCCGCTGCGCCGGCGCGGCAGCGACGCCATCCAGCAGGTGGGCGACGACATCTACTACACCGGCATGGGCGCGTCTCCGGAAGGCGACCGTCCGTTCCTCGACCGCCTGTCACTGACCACGCTGCAGAAGACGCGCGTCTTCCACTCGGCACCGAACAGCTACGAACAGGTGGTGGCGGTGCTCGACGATCGTGCGCAGCGACTCCTCATCCGTCGCGAAACGGTGACAGACGTGCCGAACTACTTCGTGCGCGATGTGGCCGCGGCGACGCAGGTCGCCCTGACGGCATTCGCTGATCCCGCACCGCAGATGCGGAACGTCACGAAGCGTGTGATCAGCTACGAGCGTCCTGACGGCGTGAAGCTCACCGCGACACTCTACCTGCCGCCCGGCTACACGGCCGGGACGCGCGTGCCGATGCTGATGTGGGCGTACCCGCAGGAGTTCACCGATCGTCGCTTCGCGAGCCAGGTGAGCGGGTCACCGCATCGCTTCACGACCGTCAGCGGCGCGTCGCACCTGCTGCTGCTCACGCAGGGCTACGCGATCCTCGACGATCCCACCATGCCGATCGTGGGTCCGGGCGAGACGGCCAACGACACCTACGTCGAGCAACTGGTGGCAAGCGCCAGGGCGGCTGTCGACACGGTGGTGTCGATGGGTGTGGCCGATCCCGATCGGATCGGCGTCGGCGGCCACAGCTACGGCGCGTTCATGACCGCCAACCTGCTGTCGCATTCCGACCTGTTCAGGGCGGGCATCGCGCGCAGCGGCGCGTACAACCGGACGCTGACGCCGTTCGGCTTCCAGAGCGAGACACGCACCTACTGGGAGGTCCCTGAGATCTACGCGCGCATGTCGCCGTTCATGCATGCGCACAAGGTGAACGAGCCGATCCTGCTGACGCACGGCGAGGCCGACAACAACACCGGCACGTTCCCGATCCAGTCGGAGCGCTACTACAAGGCCCTCAAGGGCCATGGCGCAACGGTGCGGTACGTGACGCTGCCGCACGAGGCCCACGGCTACGCGGCGCGCGAGTCGGTGCTGCACACCGTGGCCGAAATGCTCGACTGGATGAACCTGCACGTGAAGAGTGCGAAGCCCCGCACCACGGGCACTGCCGGGATGTGACGTACGTGCCACGGGGGACGCCAGGCGGGCGTCCCCCGTGGGTCTGAACGTGTCCGACGACGTGCCCGCGCCTACTGCGTGGGCCGCAGCATCTGCCTGAATGTCAGCGTGTTGATGTCGCGGAACATCGGCGTGCGTGGCGGCAGGAGCGTCGGCGTGACGAACTCCTCGTCGAACGCAACCGCGCGACCTGGCGGCGTATAGACATTGATGCAACATTTCCACGTGCCAACGGCCTGCCGGCTCGTGTAGAGGCTCACCATCGAACCGCGGTAGTTGAAGGTCGCCGACGTGCTCCAGTCCTCCAGGAAGCGCATGAAGTTGTGGGCGCCGCCATCGGAACCGAAATTCGCCGCATCGCTCGCCGTGTAGTTCGTCGGGTACGGGAAGTTGAGACCCTTGCCGGCGATCACGCCCATGCGGAACCAGGTCGTCGCGGCCAGGCGGCGCTTGGCCGTCGTCTGGTTCGGATCGTGCGGCGTCGTGAACGACCAGTAGTCGTCCCAGTTCCGCGAGAGCAGGTTCACAGCATCCGCGATGATGGCTGCCGACCGATGGCTGTCGCCCGTCGCGCCGAATCCGCCAGACGCGCACGACGCCGTCGGCAGGCCGCAGGCATTGTAGTTGCCGTGCACGTACACCGGGTTCTCTGAGGCCACGGTCAGGCCCTGGAGGCCGTTGGACGGCAACTGGCCGAGCCCGCCGTTGACCAGTTTCAGGGCGCGCCTGAAGAATACTGCGCGATTGGCGCGGGCGACGCCGTAGTTCACACGACTCGAGTAGATGTTCACCGTAGCATCGATCGGGCTGACGCTGCCGTAGGGCGCGACACCGTTCGGCGCCACCGTCGTCCAGGTGATGCGCGGCGTATTGCCGTACGTCTGCAACACCGTGTCACCGTTGACATCTTCGCCGGTGTTGAGCGCCCCATTCGGCGTGCTCGAGCTGTCGGTGTTGATGAAGTCCTCCCAGCCGAGCTCACCGGTCTCGACGTTCGCCGCGTTCTTGTTCGTGCGCCGATCAGAGAAGTAGACCGCGTAGCCCGTGACGTTCTGTGATGTCGAACCCGTCGTGCCGATGAGGCCGGCAATCCACCGGCGGTAGTTGTTGACGTCGAACTCGACGAGATGCATCACGCCGCCCAGATACATCGTCGTGTCGCCGGTGATGCCGCTGTTCTCCCGTCGCAGACCCTCGCGCGGGTCGTAGAGGCTCATCGGCCAGTAGTCAGTCGCGGGGGCCGACGTCGCCACGCTCCCGCACGGCGCGCTCGTCGCTGGGGCGTCCTTGACGCGCTGCAGGCGGACAATCGCGTCGGTCTGCGGCTCTGAAGCGCAGACCTTGGCCGGAGTGGAGCCCGTCCAGAGAATGTTGCGGCCGGTGATGCCAAGCGCGAGGATCTCGTTGGTGACGTCAGACCAGTTTCCCCCGGTGTCCTGCTTGTTGATGAGGATGAACCCACCCAGCAAGGGCGTCCCTGCCGCAGACCGGTAGCCATTGGTGGCGCTGCCCGTTGAACTCGCGAGCGGCCATGAGCCCGCAGCCGCGGGAAGCGCCGCGAGCTCGAGCGACACTGGCGTTCCGACGGTGTCTGGCAGGGCCGTGAGCTCGGCCGCCGTATCTGACAGCAGGATGCGCAGCGACGCCATGTTGTAGAAGCGCTGGCCAGCCAAGGACGCGGGATCCGGGCTCGCCGGGTTGGGCCGACGGATGATGTCGACGGCAGACGCATCGTCGCTCACGAGCGGCAGGTCCAGGCGCTGCGCGCCGGTGAGGCCGTTCTTGATGTAGCCGTTGTAGAGGCCCACCGAGATGTTGGTCCAGTTGGGATTCGGCGACGAGCCGACGTTGCCGGTCAGGCTGCCCTCGTTGAGCGCGAGGTTCCGGCATGCGGAGTTCGCCGCCGCTGGCGCGGCCGGACATCCGGTGGTCTTAGCCATGCGGATCGTGCCGGTGTAGTTGGCGGCAGAGGTCGACTTGCCGTTGGCGAAGTGCGTACGGATGATCTCGCCGACGGCCGACACACGATCGGCCAGCGTCAGCGTGGTGCTCTGCACGCCAGCGATGAAGATGTTCTGGTTGCCGTGCACGCGGCCGCCGAATGCGAAGTCGTTGGCATGGAACGACAGGTTGTTCTCGGAGAAGATGCCGAACTGGAACACCGGCACGGCGACTGTCTGCACCTCGCGCCGCATCCGCACTTCGGCGGCGCCCCCGAGCACGCCACCGTTGTTGGCCTGCGCCGTGACGGTGATCTCGTAGGGAGTGACGAGGCCCGTGAGGCCCTGCAGTGGGCCATTCTCGATCTGCCGCACGACCACTGGCTGTGGCGTGATCGTGTACCCCGGAGTGCCCCCTGGGCCCACGAACTGGAAGCCGGGAAGCGGCGGCGGGTCGGTGGTCAGGGCGCTGACCTGTGATGCCGATGGGCTGAAGTTGCCTCCGGTGAACATCGCGCCGAGGTCAGCGGTGAGCTTCTCGAGGCCCGCATGGGCGGCAGCGTATGCCTGCGTCTGGTCGCGGTTGACGCCGCTGGCCTGTTGATCCGCGGCGATCACTGCATAGAAGCCGATCAGCAGTGCCGACATCAACATCATCACCATCAGCGTCGACATCAGCGCCATGCCCGATTCCGGATTGCGCTTCATGGCCATACCCTCTCTCACCTCGTGCTCGTCACACCGTCGCGGTTGCATGCCTGGGAGCCGACTCACCGATGTCGCCTAGTCGTAGCGATCCACGAGCGCCAGGCTCCGCAGGCTTACCTGCGTCGTCAATGTGTTCCTGAAGAACCGGTTGTTCTGCGAGAACGTGCGCGTCGATCGCGCAGACACGAACACGTTCACCTTCCGCACCTGGTTCGGCGAGCAGGCCGACGGGGCGCACGCGCCGGCCACGGTCAGGTCGGTGGCGTCCATGCGCACGTTCGAGAGGGTCGCACTCGTCCCGTCCACGAGGTCGTAGGTGAACTGCAGGTTCTCGATGGCGAAGCCCACCGTTCGGCCTCGCTGGTTGATCGCGAGGTTGGGGTCGCCCCAGTTCATGTGGCGGATGAGGCGCGGGTTCCCGGGCGTCAGCGTGTCGTCGAGGTAATACGTGATCATCCGCATCCGCGTGGCCTGGGTTGCGGCAGGGTCGCCTGCGGGCGCGACGGCGTTCAGCTGATTGAATGTGCCCGTCCAGGTCATCGTGGCGTCGTACTGGTTCAGGTTCATCGGGTCGCCACCCGCGAACGTCACCGTCTGGCCACCATCCACCGCCGTGACATAGAGCAGGGTGCTCGACGTGCCCTTCGTCAGCATGATCAGGTCGCCGACACGGATGTCATCGGGGCCGCCGTTGCTGATGTCAACAGCATCGGCCGCAGGTGGCGAGGCGAACGTCACCGTCTGTGCGACCAGGTCGATGGCACTGAGCGATGCACGGTCAATCGACGAATCGGCTGCCAGGACGGTGACCATGTCCGTCGCGACGCCGCCAATCGCCTGGCCACACCCGGGCCCGGGCGTGACCGCCGACAACTGCGTCGTGTCGTCGGGCCACTCGGTGCAGGCGCTGCCCTGGGGATGCGGCCGCTGGATCTGCAGCGCGCCGGCGCCATTGGGAACCTCGACGATGCGGCCGGTCGGCAGGCCCTGGCCAACCTGAATCAGGTCGCGCACCAGGAGATCGGTCCCGATCCGGAGGTTGTTGTTCAGGCCGGTGATGGCCTTGGCCGATTCGTTCGACTTGTACGCGTTGCTCAGGGCCGTCAGCGTCACGCTCATGATGACGAGCACGATGGCCATGGCGACGAGCAACTCGATGAGCGTGAAGCCCGCACTGCGTGGCTGGCGAGATGTGATCCGTGGCATGACCGGTTCCTACGAGAACGCCGAGATGAACGTCCGCAACTGGTAGGTCCGCTGCTGCGGACCGACGGTGTAGGTGATCGTCACCTGCACCTCGCGCAGATCGGGGTTGACCGGATCGAGCTCGAGAATCTGGATCGAGCGCTGGAAGTTCGTCAGCGGCGTGAACTCGTCGTCGTCGTCGCCGAGGATGCCGTTGGGCCCAGGACTCCGCGGCCGCTCGATCCCCGCGTCTTCGTCGTCAGCCGTGTTGACGAGACCGTCGGCGCCCGCAGCGTTCAGCGGTTGATCGCCATCGAGGAAGACGCCGCCATCGGCGACGTTGCGTATCTGCGCCCAGGTGATCGTCCTGGTGTCGCGGGCGCTGTGCACGCTTTCGATCGCCTCGCGCGCCTTCTCGCGGGCCACGAGGTTGGCCGACGAAGTCGACATGTGCTGCATGCCCAGGTAGAACGCCTGCGCGAGGCCGAGCAAACCGAAACTCAGCACGGCCATGGCAATCAGCGACTCGATCAGGGTGAACCCGTCGTCGTGACGCGTCGTGGTGATGGGATCTGACATGAGGGCCTCCGAGGATGGCGCGCCGGCTAGTCGTTCCATTGCACGCCGTTCCAGTGCCACTCGCGCACGAGGGCGGTCGGGCCGAAGATCGTGACCGCACGCGCCGACAGCGGCTCGTTGTTCCGCCCGATGAACACGCTCCCGTTCGCCGGGTCGCCGTTCTCGTCGACGAACTCACCTTCGCTCGTGTACGACACGGTCAGCGCGCCACCGAACCAGGTCGCCGCGGTGTTCCCGAATGCATCTGGGGTGTCTGGCACCGCGGTGAACAGCCGGAACTCGACTCCGGCGTCGAGGGTATAAGTGGTCGGTGGCGTCGCCGCCTCGCCCGGGAGGTCGACGCGCTGGATCACCACCTGATTCGGGTCGGTGAAGGTCACGCTGAAGGCGCGCCGCTGGCTGATCGCTTGCTCGCGGGCCATGCGAAGCACTGACACCAAGCCGGCAGAACTCGCGTCTGCGCGGGCCGCCGCCTGGGCAAACGGCATGACCAGGACGGCGATGGCCGACAGCGCCGCGATCAACCCGGTCACCATCAGCACTTCGACCAGACTGAAGCCGTGTTCACGTGGTGAGGGGATTACCGGGGACGGTGTCATCGCAGCAACTCCATCGGGCGCATCTGCCCATCGCATTGAGCAAATGCCGTTCCATGCCGGAATCGCCGCGTAAGCCGTTGCATTCAAGCGACTTGAAGACGATCGTCGCGATCGTGGCCGCCCGAGGCGCGATCACGATGCCGGTCAGGCGATCACCAAACGGTGATCGGGGCCCCGCGCACAGCCGGGCACACCGATCCCGCAGGCGTCATCGTCTGGAGCGGACGCTCAGGCAGGAAATCGGATCGATCCGGAGGGATCGTGAAGATCGCAAAGGAGAGTCGGGGCCGGACCCGGTCCTCAGGGGACGGCGTGAGGCGGTCACCTCACGCCATCTCGGTCGCGGCAGGCGCTCAGCGCGGAGATGCCGAGGGTTCCATCCGGTCGAGCACCCACGCGACGCGGGTCTCGAAGTAACCCGGAACGAACTGCGCCAGGCGGCCCGTCTCGGCGGGTCCCCCGGTCGACGCGGCGAAGAAGTGGTGGTTGGCCTTCGGCAGCACCTTCACCGTCACGTCCTTGTTGCCATAGCGGGTCAGCGCGTCCTGCAGCCGCCGCACGTGGACTTCGGGTGACACGATCGTGTCGAGTTCACCGTAGAGCGCGAGCACCGGGATGGTGAGGCGCTCGAGCACGGGACGCGGATCCCACGACAGGATGTGGGTCCAGTGCCACTGCAGGTTGTCGAGCGTCGAGGGCACGTTGACATACGACGCCCAGCCTTCGCGCGTCGCCCGGTCACTGGCGGCCACCAGTGCGTCCCACCCCTCGCCCGTGCGCGCGACCTGGAACTTCTGGTCCATGTAAGCGAGAGCGCGGACGACGGTCTCGCGATCGACGTCGTCGGCATGCATCTGCCGCTCGACGCGTGCTCGCTCGTGCTCGGCCGGCGTCGTCGCGGGGGCGGCCTCGACGATGACGAACTTCACGTCGGTCGACAACGAGGCGGCAAGCGGCGCGACCCAGCCGCCGAGGCTCGCGCCCTGCAACCCGATGCGCGCGCCATCGACGTCGGGATGGCGCTTGAGCAGGGCCACGCCCGCGAGCGCATCCTGCGCGAGTTCCTCGAACGTGGCGCGGCTGTAGCTGCCGGTCGACTGTCCCGACCCGCGCTTGTCGTGCACGAGCACGGCGATGCCGTGGCGGGCGAAGACGTCGGCAAACGGCAGCAGTGACTGGCGCGTGGCCGGACCGCTGCCGTGGATCATGACGATCGCCGGATGCGGCCCCGGCGAGTTGGGAATCAGCAACCAGCCGCCGAGGTTCGCAGTCTCGCTCTGGAAGCGCACCGGCTCGGTGCGGTAGGGCGTCGCACGCAGCAGGCGCTGGCTGCGCCCCCTGGCCTCGCGCGTCACCGCAGTCACCGCCCCGCCCGCGTCACGCGCAAAAGTGAGCGTTACTTCGACGGGGTAGCCGGCGAGAAGCGTTGGTCCCGACACGAACGTGTCGACGTCGGTACGGAAGAGTGTGCCCATGCGGCCCGTCGCGAAGTCGACGTAGGCAGGCCCGCTCGGGCTGAAGTACACCAGCAACGGTCGATCGTCGCTTCCGGCAAAGTGGCCGCTGAAGGCGGCGAACTCGGCCTCGGTCGCCGGCACCGCGCGTATCAACTCGAACGTCGAGAAGCCGAAGCCCTGGCGGACGCTGCCCTTGATGCGATCGCCCGACTGCGTCCCCTCGAACAGCAGGTTGGCATCGCGGCCCGGTACCTCGAAGGTCACGGCGAACCCCCGTGCACCGACGCGACTCAGGGCGAGGTCGTACTCACCCTGCACCGGCAGGTCGGCACGGCCACTCATCGCCGACCCGCTGCCGGTGAGCACGACCTTCATGAACACCCAGTCGTGGCGGCTCTTGAACCCGCCAATCCACGTACCTTCTGGCGCCGCCGCCAGCGCCGGCACGGCGCACAGCGTGGCGAGGAGGACGATGCCAACCTGTCGCAGGACCTTCGTCATCGCGCTGTGACCTCCGTGAAGTGTTCACAGGCGGCAGACGGCGAAGGCGCGCGGTACGTTCTGGGGTTTGTGACGGTGTGGTCGGGCAGCGTGACCGCCCGGCTGCTCCGTGGTGAATGTGCCTTCGTCGATGACGTGCGGGGACGAAGTGACGAGGCGCAGCCTGCGTGCGCGAGCCCGGATCAGAAGATGCGGAAGGCGAGACCGCTGTCGACCTGCCAGGCCATGCGTCCGAGGTCCTTGACGATCGTGGTCGAGCCCGACCTGAACGTCAGCTCCGGGTTCGTGACGCTGATGCCGGTCCCCACCATCCAGCTGACGCGATCGCTGATGTCGTACCACGCGCGCAGGCGAGGCCGCACCGCGATCGAGTTCGAGATGTCGGCGACCACGTTGGAGGTACCAGGGAACGCCAGGCGCGCGCCGTCGAGGACCTCGACGCTGTTGAACGAGTAGCCGGCGGTGATGGCGGCTTCGTACGACCAGCGCCCGACGTGCCACGTATACCCGACGCCGGCCATGATCGGGCGCACCGTGATCCTCGCGTACTCGCCGCTGGCGGCACCGAGGGGTCCGTCGAGCACGCTCGCATACCAGCCCAGCCCGATGGCCGGGCCCCATCCCCGCTCGTCCTCGCCGAAGCGGAACAGGGGCCCGATGCCCACCTGGGCGCTGGCGTCGGGTTCAGACGGCACGACCAGGCCCGCGGCGACACCGATGGCCACGCGAGGCACCTGCGGCTGAGCCTGCACGACCGACGGCAGCAGGGCGAGGACCCAGAGGCAGGCCCATGCTGCGCGACACATTCTCATGCCCGTTCTGACGCCGCGCGCGCCGCGCGGGATCCGGGCATCACGCCCGGACCTCGCGCCTGCCGGCGGGGTCCACGAGGCTGACCAACCCGCCCACGACGAG
>JAEUQQ010000452.1 GCA_016789685.1 Acidobacteriota bacterium
TTCGCGGGCTGCGGATGCACACCGACGCGAAAGAACGTCAGCTGATACCCGTAGCGCTGCCCGCCCGCACCCTCGACGTTGCCCGTGTAGTACCACCACTCGATCCTGTGCTGCGGATGCGCGCCGTGATCGCGCGGCAGCGACAGCCGATACCCGCGCTGCGCCGGCGTCCACCCCTGCGCCGCATCGCGCGCGCCGACTCCCGCCACCGCGACCAGCACCGCTACCGCCACACACCACATCGCCCGTCGCATCGTCATTCCTCGTGCAGCGCGCCCACCGACGCCAGCCGCGCCGCGCGCCGCGCGGGATACAGTCCGGCCAGCGCCGTCGCCACCAGGATCGCCAGCGTCATCTGCGCCAGGAACCCCACCGGCAGGTGGAACTGGATGGTCCACCCGAAGCTCTGCACGTTGATCACGAAGACCAGCACCAGCGACAACGCGATCCCCGCCACCAGCCCCACCACCTGGCTCACGCCCCCGATCAGGGCCGCCTCGACCACCACCATCCGCCGCACCTGCGCCGCATCCGCGCCCACCAGCCGCAGGATGGCGAGTGCCTTCCGCCGTTCGAGCATCAGCGTGAGCAGCGTCGCGGCCACGCCCAGGATCGCCACCACGATCGCGATGACCTCGAGCGCCCACGTGATGGCAAACGTCGAGTCGAAGATCCGCATCACTTCCGTCCGCAGGCCCCGGTTCGTGTAGACGAACACGCGCCGCTCGCCGCCGATGCGCGCGAGCAGCTCTCCGCGCACCTGCTCGGCGTCGGCTCCGGGCCGCAGGTACACCGTGAGGCCCGTCGGCGCGAGCGCGCCGAAATGCCGCGCGAACGTGCGCCGATCCATCGCGATGATGCCGCGATCGCTCGCGTAGTCGAAGTAGACCGCCTCGATCCTGAACCGCACCCGGCCCGCCGGCGTGGGAATCTCGACGCTGTCGCCGATGCCCTTCCGATGCTTGTTGGCAAAGGGCTCCGACACGATCACCGCATCGCGATCCACGGCCGCGCGCATCGCCGCGCGCGCATCACCCGGCGCCTTGAACAGCAATCCGCCATGCGTGGTCATCACCTCGAAGTCGCCCGCCGTGAGGAACACCTGCGCATCGTCCACGACGATGGTGGTGGTGCGGAAGCGATCGATCGCGAGCACCGCCGGGTGCGCCGAGACGATGGCATCGACCTCTGCCGACAGCGTCGATTGCCGTGCGCCGTTGTTGCGCGTCGAGGGACCGACGAACAGGTCGGCCTTCAGCGTCTGCGACACCCAGTACACGACCGTCTCGCGGAAGCTGCCCACCATGACGGCAATCGCGACCATCATCGCGAGGCTCACCGCAAGCGCCGCGACCGAGATGCCGACGCGCGGGATCGCGCCCGACAGGTTGCTCGCCGCAAGCTCGCCACTGACGCCCGCGAGTCGCGGCAGCAGGCGTCGCGCAACGCGCACCGCACCAAACAGCACCACCGGCACCAGGCCCGCGGCGCCGAACACGAGCGCCACGGCCGACGCATAGCCCGCCACGGGAAGCCCGCCGCGCGCGTCGAACGTCGCCAGCCAGCCGCCGGCGACGAACATCGCGACGGGAATGGCCAGCTGGCGCCACGAGAGCCGATAGCGCGTCGCGAGCTGGTCCGCGCCGCGCATCGCCGACGTCGGCGCGACGCGCGACGCCTCGAGCGCCGGCACCAGCGCAGCCGCCACCGACAGCGGCACGCCCACGAGCAACGCGACGACCACGTCAGTGGCGCCAAGGGCCGGAGGCGTCGCCGCCGTGGCGATGTAGAGCGCGTTGACGGTCGTCGAGGTGAGCGCCACCGCCCCGTGCGCCAGCAGCCGGCCGAGGACGATGCCCAGCGCCGTGCCCGGCAACGCGAGCGCGACGGCCTCGGCGAGAAACAGCCACAGCACCTGCCGTTCGGTCGCGCCGAGCGCGCGCAGCGTCCCGATCTCGTCGCGGCGCGTGATCACCGACGTCGCCACCGTGTTGTAGACGAGGAAGAGCCCGACCACCAGCGCGATGTACGACAACGCCGTCAGGTTCAGGTGGAACGCGGCCAGCATGCGCTCGACCTGCCGTCCGCGCCGCTCGGGCCGCTGCACCTGCAGCCCCTCGGGCAGCCGCTGCGCGATGGCCGCCTCGATGGCATCGAGGTCGGCGCCCGCGCCGCTCGCCGCGCCACCCGCCACGTCAGCGGCCGCCGCGTCGATCTTCACCTCGAGCCGATCGATGCGCCCGAGACGATCCAGCGCCCACTGCGCCGCCGCGATGTCGAGCAGCGCGAAGTTGCCGTCGATGACCTTCGCAGGGCCCTCGTTCTTGAGCAGGCCGCGGATGACCATCACGCGCTCGCGATCGCCGATCGTGAAGATCACGCGATCGCCGACCGCCAGGCCGTGGCGCGTCGCGAACTTCTCGCTGGTGATGATCGAGGCGGGATCGAGCAGCAGGGTCAGGAGGTCGTAGGCCGTGTGCGCGCGCGTCGCCTCCTCGGTGTCGATCAGCGCGTAGTCGCGGATGGGGCGGTCCTTGAGGATGTCGACGCCGAGCACGCGCATCATCTCGCCCGCGCGCGGGTCTGGCGCGTCGGCGCGCCTGACGAGCACGTCGCCCTCGATCACCGCGCTGACCGCGCCGTAGTCGCGCAGCCAGCCCAGCCCGGCCACGCGGGTCTCGTCGATGCCGGGGCCGGCGCCGATCACTTCGAGCGACGCGCGCCCCGACATCGTGTCGAGGGCCGTCTCGAAGCCGCGCAGCGAGGCGCCGTTGGCGAGGCGGATGGCGACGATCACGGCGACGCCGAGGGCGATGCCGCCCAGCGTCACGCCGCACCGCAGCGGCTCGCGCCGCAGGAACCGGACGATGAACGTCCTAAACAACCACACGTGCCGCTCCGCCCGCCGCCGTGCCGTGCTCGACGCGCACCGCGACACCATCGCGCATGTGGATGGTGCGGTGGGCCACCGCCGCCACGTCGGCCGCATGCGTCGCGAGCAGGATGGCGACGCCGGTATCGCGGTTCAGCGCCTGCAGCAACTCGAGCACCTTCGCGCCGTTGGCCGAGTCGAGATTGCCCGTCGGCTCGTCGGCGACGAGCAGGCGCGGCTGGTGCACGATCGCGCGCGCGATGGCCGTCCGCTGCATCTCGCCCCCCGACAGCTGCTGCGGAAAGTGATCGAGCCGCGGCGACAGGCCGACGCGCTCGGCCATCACCGCGGCGCGTGCGCCGGCGTCCCCGGCCGCGACGCCCGCAAGCCGCAGTGGCAGCGCGATGTTCTCGCGCACCGTCAGCGTGGGCAGCAGGTTGAAGAACTGGAACACGAACCCGATCCGTTCGCGCCGCAGCCGCGTCAGCTCATCGTCCGAGGCCCGCGAGAGATCGCGCTGCTCGAAGCGCACCGACCCCGCCGACGGCCGATCCATCGCGCCCGCCAGGTGCAGCAGCGTCGACTTCCCGCAGCCCGACGGCCCCATGAGCGCCACGAACTCGCCCGCGGCCAGGTGCAGATCCACACCACGCAGCGCCCCCACGGGAGGATGGCCCGGATACAACTTCTCGACGTGCACGAGGGAAAGCAGTGGACCAGACGACTCAGGCATGAGAGCACCAGTATGACGGCCCGCCCCACCGATCGGATCCGGCACCGCCCAACGCGACACCGGCCCGTGCGGCGAGCGGGGTCAGAGCGTGCGAAATGTGATGAAGAAAGATGTGACCCCGCCTCGATCACGGATCTGTACTCGCGACCGAGTTTCGTCAGCCGCACGCACCGCGACACGCACGGGCTGGACGCGAACACGCCCGATTCCGCTGTCAAAATGGCCCCTCGGCGCGATGGCGTCGTTCTTGCCCCAGTCGATGGCCAGTGGTGCTCCCCACCGTCCACCGCCGCCCCCAGGCAACAACGACCATGAAGCCCAGCACGACCGTTCGGCCGCCAGCCTCATCCACGTCGGGACACGCGTTCGTCCTTCCCCGCCTCGGCGCAACGGCCGCGTGCCTGCTCGTGGCGACCACCCTCTCGGCACAGACCGTCGTCAACCCCCGCATCGTCGAATTCGATCCCTCGACCGACCACGCCGTCGTGCTCGCGGGCGGCCAGCCGGCCGTCACCGAATACGCGCTCGAACTCTACCTGCAGGGCGCCGGCGCGCCCTTCTACACGATGAGCCTCGGCAAGCCCGCGCCGCAGGGCGATGGCAAGATCCGGTACGACTTCTCGTCCAACATCGCGGCGTGGCCGCTGCCGGGCGGCACCTACGAGTCGCGCGTCACCGCCGTCGGCCCCACAGGCACCGGTCGCAGCGACCCGTCCAACACCTTCCAGTTCCTGACCTGCACCTACACCCTCGGCGCCTCGTCTGGAACCGTGACTTCGGCCTCGGGCAGCTCCAACGTCACCATCACCGCGCCCACCGGCTGCGCGTGGACGGCGACGACGGCCGCCACCTGGGTCACGCTCATCACGACGTCGGGCACCGGCAACGGCACCGTGTCGTTCAGCTACTCGGCCAACGGCGTCGGCGCGTCACGCGCCGCGACGATCACCATCGGCGGGCAGGCGTTCAGCCTCACGCAGGCCGCCGCGCCGTGCAGCTACACCCTGTCGCCCGGCTCGTTTGCGCTGCCCGCGACCGCCTCGGGCACCAACACCGTCACCGTCACCGCCACGTCGGGGTGCGCGTGGACGGCGACGACGAGCACGTCGTGGATCACGCTGGGCACGTCGAGCGGCACCGGCAACGGGTCGGCGACGTTCACGATTGCGGCCAATCCCAACGGCACGTCGCGTGCGGGCTCGATCAGTCTTGGTGGGCAGACGCTCAGCGTGTCGCAGGCTGCGGCCGCGTGCGGCGTCACCGTCAACCCGACGAGCGTCACCGTGGGCGCGCAGTCCGGCACCGCCAACGTCGCGATCACCACGCCGACGGGTTGCGCGTGGACCGCGAGTTCGGCCGCGTCGTGGGCCACCGTCGGCACCACGTCGGGATCGGGGTCGGCGACCATCACCCTGACCTTCCAGGCCTACACCGGCACCACGCCGCGCACGGGCTCGGTCACCGTCGGTGGTGTGACGGTTCCGCTCACCCAGCAGGCGTATCCGGCGCCCGTCGCGCCGCGGAACCTCCGCCTCACGACCACGAGCGAATAGGCGTTCATTTCCGGGATCGATCCCGTCTCGTCGCTGAGTTAGACTGCCATGCGTCATGAAGCTCCCCATGGCGGTCTCCTCAGCGACATGGGATCTGCTCGAACGACTGCGCCCCGATCTCGACCTGGCCATCGATGTCTTCGATGCGTCGCTGATCGGCTTGCTGCCTGCGAGTGCAGATTCCACCTCGGTCACCCTTCGCGGCCTCGTCGCTGACGGCGGGTCGCCCACGATCCGCGAGCACCTCACGGCCGCCGCGCGATCGGGGCGGCACGCCATCATCAGCACCGACGGCCTGCGGGTCGGCTTCTTCCCCGTGCGCTTCCATCGCGAGGTCGTGGGCGTGCTCACGACCGCGGCGCCCGATCCCGGCAGCACCGTGCCGGCGCCGCCCCCGCACGGCGGCGACCTCGATCGCCGTCTCGACCGCCTCGGGTGGGCGCTGCGCGCCACGCTCGAGTCCGACATGGTCGTGTGGGAGAAGCTCGATCGATCCGATCAGCGCGCGCGCTGGGCCGAGAGCCTCCTGCGCTTCATCGACTACCTCGATGGCTGCGACGACGAGGCGGCGGTGTTCACGGCCGTCGTGCAGGCCGCGGCGGTGTGGGGCGATCTCGATGCGCAGGTCTTCGCGCGCACCGTGCAGCACCAGTACGCCCTCGACACGTCGCTGCCCATCCGCCGGCGCGACGAGGCACCGGCGACGTTCGATGCGGCGTTCATCGACACGCGGCACGATCCCCTGCGCCTGACGTCGATTGCCGAACTCGAGCAACTCGGCTGGCGCGGCGGCGTGAGCGAGCTGGCGCTCTACCCCATTGCCCTGGCCGCGCACCCGGCGGCCTGGGTGCTGGCCGTGGTCGGCACGATCGACGACCGCTTCGACCAGGTGTTCCGCACGTTGACGCGCACGGTCGGGGCGCGCCTCGAGAGTTTCGTCGGCCGTCGCGTGCGCGTGCTGCGCGAGGATCTCGTCGCGCACATGCAGCTGCCCGATGCCCCTGTCGCGACCGTGGCGGCGCGGTTGCTCGGCGACTTCATGGGCGCGCT
>JAEUQQ010000681.1 GCA_016789685.1 Acidobacteriota bacterium
ACGAATGGTCGCGCTCGCCGCGCACGTGCTGATCGAACGCGCCCCGCAATCGCCCGGCATCCACGACCGTTGACGTGGCCGACCCTGGTGCGAGCACCTCGTCGGCAAAGGCGCCCCGGACTGGGCCCCGCAGCCAGTCGCGCACGGGCGCGGTGAACCCCAGCTTCGGCATGCGGCTCAGCTCAGCGGGCAACCGCCTGGACGCCAGGTCACGCAGCAGTCGTTTGCCCTGCAGGCCCGCCATCTTGGTCTCGGTCGGCAGCCGGAACGCGAACTCGACCACCCGGCGGTCGAGCAACGGGCAGCGCACCTCGAGGCTGTGGACCATGCTCATCCGATCGACCTTCACCAGCGGATCGTTGGGCATGTACACCTTGAGGTCGGCGTACTGGGCGCGCTGCACGTCACTCGACGAGGGGCACCTGCGGTAGGGGCCGGTCACGGTGTCGTAGAAGTCGAGCGTCCGGAAGTCGATGTCACCCGGGAGCCCCATCAGGGCGTGTGCGTCGCGCGGCTTGAGGAAGCAGAGGTCGAGGAAGTACGCGTCGGCGCTGTCGTGCGACAGGTTGTCGAGGATGGTGCCGAGCCGCAGCGGCCGCGGCAGCGCCTGCGACCGCGGCCACACCCGGGCCGCCGCGCCGGCCAGGGCGCGTCCCGGCGCGCCGGGCACGAACCGTCGCGCTCGCTGCTCGTAGGCGTGCGGCACATACCTGAAGTCGTAGCCACTGAAGCTCTCGTCACCGCCGTCACCGCTCAATGCGACCGTCACGTGCTGGCGCGCCGCCTGCGACACGTAGTAGGTCGGCACCGCCGACGAGTCGGCAAACGGCTCGGAGAACGCCCGGACGATGGTGTCGAACACGTCGTCGAGCTTCGGCGTGAGCGTGTGGGCGAAGTGTGTCGAGCCGGTCGACTTCGCGGTGATGGCGGCGGCGGCGAGTTCGTTGTGCTCGCTGCCGCCAAAGCCCACCGAGGTCGTGACGGGCGGCCGGCCCATGGAGTCGGCCATGTACGACACGATCAGGCCGGAGTCGATGCCCCCCGACAGGAACGCCCCGAGCGGGACCTCGCTTTCGAGGCGGTCGGCGACCGCCTGCCTGAGCAGGGCGTCGAGTTCCTCGAGTACCACCGGTGCGGGCCGCCGGTCGGTATCGAACTCCGTGACGTCCCAGTATTCGCGTTCTTCGATGCGGCCGTCGGCGGCGAGCAGCCAGTGGCCGGGCAT
Organism: Acidobacteriota bacterium; assembly: GCA_016789685.1. Taxonomy (GTDB): domain Bacteria; phylum Acidobacteriota; class Vicinamibacteria; order Vicinamibacterales; family JAFNAJ01; genus JAEUQQ01. Next base: position 1,226 of record JAEUQQ010000681.1, read on the forward strand.
GAGCTTCCTGACGTCGCGGAAGACCGACCGGGGAGCCGGGACGTAGCCCAGCGACAGGTAGGCGCCAAACGACGACAGGTCGAGGTCGCCCTTCCAGGCCGGGCTGGCAAACAGGCTCCGGATCTCGCTGGCAAAGTGCAGGGTCCGGTCGAGGACGGCGAAGAAGAACGGCTTCTTGCCGAGCCGGTCGCGTGCCGCGAACAGGCGCTGGCGGCGCTGGTCGTAGATGGCGAAGGCAAACATCCCCTCGAGCCTCGCCGGGGTGTCGGTTCCGAACTCCTCGTAGGCGTGGAGGATGGTCTCGGTATCGCTGCGCGTCTTGAACTGGTGCCCCCGGGCGATCAATTCGGCCCGGAGCGGGAGGTGGTTGTAGACCTCGCCGTTGAAGACGATCCAGACCGTGCCGTCTTCGTTCGAGATGGGCTGGGCTCCGCCCGACACGTCGATGATGGCGAGGCGCCGGTGGCCGAGCGCCGCCCGTTGGTCGGTGAAGAAGCCGTCGCCGTCGGGGCCCCGATGCCGGATGGCATCGTTCATCGGGCGGATCGCCGCCGATATCGAGGGGTCAATCGGGCCGTCGAGGGCAAACAGGCCTGAGATTCCGCACATGGTGGTGGTATCGTAATCGACTTGCCGGATCAGCGCGTGAGCGTAAAGTCGTGGGTCGTTCGTGTCGATGACACTCAACGAGCATGAGTGTCGTCCGTGTCCTCGAACTGCGGTCTGTCTGGGGGACGGGCGGCGGGCCCGAGAAGACCATCATCCTGGGTGCCGCGCGCGCCGACCGGTCGCGCTACGCCGTGACGGTCTGCTACATCCGCGACGAACGCGACGAGGTGTTCGGCCCGGCCGATCGCCTGGCCACGTCTGATGTCGACTACGTCGAGGTACGCGAGCGCAACTCGTTCGACCCCGGGATCTGGCCGGCCCTGAAGACCATCGTGGCCGAGCGCCGGATCGACATCGTCCACGCCCACGACTACAAGACCAATGTCATCGCGCTGGCCCTGCGGCGGAGCCTCGGCGTGATTCCCCTGTCAACCGTGCATGGGTGGACGGGGCATAGCCCGCGCGAGCGCTGGCTGTACTACCCGCTCGACAAGCGCGTGCTGTCGAGGTTTCCGCGCCTGGTGGCGGTCTCCTCTGACATCCGCAACGAGCTGATCCGGACGGGCACGAAGCCCGAGCGCGTGCAGACCATCCTCAACGGGATCGATCACGAAGCGTTCAGGCGCGACCGCACGCGCGAGGCGGCTGCCCGCGAGGCCCTCGGCCTGGCGCCAGGGCAGTTCGTGATTGGCGCGATTGGCCGGGCGGAGCCGCAGAAGCGCTTCGACCTCCTGATCAAGGCGTTTGCCGAGGTGAAGCAGCGACACAGCCAGTGCGTGCTGGTCATTGCAGGCGACGGGAGCTGCCTGGCGGCGCTGCGCACGCAGGTGGCCGACGGGCGACTCACCGACAGCGTGAGGCTCCTGGGGCACTGCACCG
>JAEUQQ010000513.1 GCA_016789685.1 Acidobacteriota bacterium
TACAGCCTGCCCGCTGGCGGTGACCTCAGCGGCGCGGCCCAGGCGGGCGCGGCGTGCTTCACGCTGGCCCTGGTGTGGTGGGTCACCGAGCCGTTTCCGACCTACGTCACGTCGCTGGCGCTGATGTTCCTCCTGCTGATCACGCGGTCGTCGAGCGCCAAGGCGATCATGGACGTGCTCGGCATGGAGGTGATCTGGCTCAACCTGCTGGCCTTCATCCTGAGCGCGATGCTCGTCAAGACGCGCCTGGCCAAGCGCATGTCGCTGTGGCTCGTCGTTCGCTTCGGGCACACGGCGACGTGGGCCCTGCTGGCGTTCCTCATCCTGCAGCTCGTGCTCGCCCCCCTGATTCCCGCGACCGCGGCGCGGTGCGTGATGACGCTGCCGCTGATGCTCGTGGTCGCCGCCATCTACGGCTCGACCGAGGAGACGCCCAACGCGTTCGGCAAGAACCTGATGCTGCTGAACCTCGCCGGGATCTCGGTGCTGTCGTCGATGACGATGACGGGCAGTTCGGCCAACCTGATCGCCGTCGGCCTCATCCAGACGATGGGCGGGCACCGCCTCTACTACATGGACTGGGTCCGCGTGGGGGCGCCCATCGCGATCGTCACGATGCTGCTGATGTGGGTCCTCGGGCCGCGCGTGCTGTTCCGCGTCACGGCGGCCGAGCAGGCACCGCGGCTCGAGGGAGGCCTCGACGTGGTGAGGCGGAAGCATGCCGAGATGGGGCCGTTGACGGCAGGCGAGCGAAAGGCCATCGCCATCTTTGCGATGGTGCTGCTGCTGTGGATGACCGACATCTTCCACCTGCGCTGGTTCGGCGTCGAGATCACGGCCCCGTTCGCCGCGCTGCTCGGGGCGGTGATCGTGCTGTTCCCGCGCTGGGGCGTCCTGCAGTGGGCCGAGGCCGACATCCCGTGGCACCTGCTGATCTTCAGCGCCGGCGCGTATGCCGGCGGCCTCGCCCTCGACGACACGGGCGCGGCCGAGTGGGCGGTCCAGCGGCTCTTCGGCGGCTTCGCGCTCGACGGCCTGCCGTTCGGTGTGGCCTACACGATCGTGATGGCCGTGATGATGTACAGCCACCTGCTCACGACATCGAAGACCGTGCGGACGATGATCATGATTCCCATCATCATCTCGCTGTCCAAGGCCCTTGGCTGGGACCCGGTGTCGCTCGCGCTCCCTGCGGCGCTGTGCATCGACTGGGTGGTGGGCCTGCCGATCAGCGGCAAGCCCAACGTGATCATGTTCTCGACGAACCAGTACTCGGTGATCGAGAACTTCAAGTACGGGATGGTGACGTGCACCATCGGGCTGCTGCTGCTCGTGCTCTCGGCAGCGACGTGGTTCCACTGGCTCGGGCTCACGCCGGCGTTCTGGGCGGTGGCGCGATGAGGGCCGTGGTCGCCGGCCTCGTGCTGCTGCTCGGCGCCGCGCCGGCGGCGGCTGCAGAGATCACCGCGTACGACGTGACGGTGCGCAGCCAGCTGATGGGGCCCGCCCGCGTCGAGGCGCGCATCGAGATCGCCGCCCCGTCGCCAGGCGACGTGCTCGTGCCCGTCGGCTTCGCCACCGCCGACGCGCTGCAGGCGCAAGAGGTGCCTGCGGGCGTCACGTTGACACTCGAGCGGTCGGATGGCGCATCACTGCTGCGTATCGGTGTGCCGGCAGGGACGCCATCTCCGCTGGCCGTCACGTTCACGTTCAGCATCTCCCCGGCCCTGCCGGTGCCGGTCGTGGCCGCTGGCGAACGCGCGACGCTCCCTGGCGGCAGCCGCGTGGCGCGACATGCGTTCGTCAACACGCAGCCGCTGCGGATCGCGCGCTACACCTGCCTGTTCGTCATGCCGGGCGGCATGCGCGTGCATGCCATTCGCGAGGCACTGCCCCGGCTCGGCAAGACCGAGGTGGGGCCACGGGTGCGGCTCGTCGACGTGGAGGGCCTGGCGGGCGCCCGCCTGGCGGCGGGTCCCCTCCGCCAGGGCGACAGCACCTCGATGCAGGTCGAGGCCGTGCCTCGCGCGCGGCCGTGGGGCCTGCTGGCCGCCGGCGTGCTGCTGTCGGTGGCCTATCTCGTGTACTTCCGCGATCTCGTCGCGCCTCCGCGCGCGTGACGCATCCCGCCGCGGCCTGCCACCGGGCAGACGCGGCCTCGAGGAGCCCGTGATGTCGAACGTCGTCACCCGCAACGTTGCCACGTCGGCCGACGAGGCGGCCAAGGTCGTCCCCCGCGCCGAATTCCGCGTGTTCGGCCTGGGCATCATCGACACCGTCAAGGCCAACATGTGGAATGGCCGCACCGTGCTCTACCAGGCCCGCCGCATGCCGGCCGAGACGTACATCCTGTCGCGGCGCACCAGCGATGCCAACGTGAAAGTGCGCGACGGCCTGCTCGACATCAAGGTGAAGACCGGCGAGACCCCGGAGGGCTACGAGGTCTTCCAGCCGCGCGGCAAGTTCCAGTTTCCCGTCCAGCGCGAGGAACTCGAGGCGATCGCCGCCCAGTTGCGGGTCGTGCTGCCGATCGATGGCGACCGTTGCACCTTCGACGCCTTCCTGGGGCTCGTGCGCCAGCACGGCGACCTCGTCGCCGTCACGGTCGAGAAGATGCGCTACGGGTTCACGATCGACGGCGTGATCTGCGAGTACGCCCAGGTGTATTTCAACGGGGCGCTCGTCGAGTCGGCATGCGTCGAGAGCGAGCGGTACGACGCGATGCGGACGGTGATCGAGGGGCTCGGCATCGCGGCGCACCCGAACGTCAACTACCTGAAGGCCGCCAAGCGCGTCGTGGGCCTCGAGTAGCCGCATGCCCCGCGCCACCGGAGGCCGTTCGTGACGCCCGTGCTCGTGGGGCCGTTCCTGCTCACGATGGCGGTGAGCTTCCTCATCGGGATCGGCCTGCGGGAGTACTACGAGGGCGAGGGCAAGTTCGACACGTTCGGCACGGTGCGCACCTTCGTGTTCATCGGGATGCTGGGGTTCGTGCTGTTCCAGTTGCCCGGGATCGGGCCGGTGGCGTTCCTGCTGGGGATGCTGGCGCTCACGCTGTTCCTCCTCGCCTACTACAAGAACAAGGTCAGGCAGAAGAAGAGCCCCGGCCTCATCGGCGGGCAGATCGCCCTGCGGACCTACGCGACGGGGCCCACGTCGGTGGGGCACCCGCAGTGGTTCCTGGTCCTGCTGGCGATCTC
>JAEUQQ010000543.1 GCA_016789685.1 Acidobacteriota bacterium
AACCCTTCAGCAAGGCCTTTCTACCACGTGGAGGCGTTTCTGTTTCTATCCAATCACACAGGCTCGTGAATAATCCGGGCTAGCCCTCGGCGGGCACCGGTCGGCGACCGCTGCTCAGGATGGGGAAGATCTTCACCGCGGCGATGTACAGCGCGATCTCGAGCGCGACGATGCCGAACGTGATCAGCAGTTCGGGCACGGCGGGGAAGTAGCGGAAGTGCATGCCGGGCGAGAACGCGATCCAGTAGGTGTCGAGGCGGAACATCATGCCGCCGAGCAGCAGCAGCATGGCCGCCTGCACCTGCACGCGCGGCCGCGATCGCGCGGTGGCGTTGCGCAGCATGTAGGCGCCGCCGAGGTGCAGACCCGTCTCGACGAGAAAGACGACGCCCAGCGGCGTGCCGAGCCACGCAAGTTCACCGGCCAGCGCGACCTCGCCAATCCTGAACACGCCGAAGAACAGCGCGACCCACATCGCCACCTGCGTGAGGGCCGCCAGCATCGGGGTCTCGCGCGGGCGCCCGAAGGCCATCGACGAGAATGACGCTTCGAGCACGACGGCCGCGTAGCCCATCAGCAGCGCCGACACCAGGAACAGGAACGGCAGCCACGGCGTGAACCACAACGCGTGCAGCTTCGTGGCGGGCAACAGCATCATCGTGCCCAGCGACGACTGGTGCATCGTCGGCAGCAGCAGGCCGAGCGCGAGGAACCACACGAGCGACCGATCCGCGAACCGCAGCCCCGTCGCCGCCCACGCCCGCAGCGACGCCCTGGGGCTCGTCTGCCACTTCTCGAACACGGCGGGTGACAGTTCGACCAGCAGCACCAGCGTGTACGCCGCCACGCACAACGCCACCTCGAGTTGTGGCGAGTGCGTCCAGCGCCAGTAGAAGATCGGCACCTTCCACAGGCTCCAGAACCGGCCGAGATCGACCGTCACCGCCACGATCGCCAGGCCATACCCGAGCAGGCTCGTGAGGACCGCCGGCCGGATCAGCGGGTGGTACTTCCCCTGGTTGAGGATGTAGACCAGCAGCGCCACCGCGTAGCCGCCGCAGCCCAGGGCCGTGCCCGTGACCACGTCGAACGAGATCCAGATGCCCCACGGGTACCCGTCGTTGAGGTTGCTGACCGCGCCCAGCCCGAACACGAAGCGATAGAGGGCGGCGAGCCCGCCGATCGCGGCGATGGCCAGAAGGATGCGGAACCCGCGCGTCATCACGTGACCGCCCACGGGGGCGTGCGCATGGGCCATGACATGCGTGCTCATCGCTGGGCCTCCTCTGACGCACCGGTCTTCCGGTTGCGGGCAATCGCCACCGCCAGCGCGCCGTACAACACGACAGGCGCGACCATGCCGCGATACAGGCCCTCCTGGATCTGGTAGGCCGTCTTCGGAATCCCGTCGCCCGACAGCCTGGGCAGGCCAAGGCGCTGGAAGGGCACGTGCGACAGGTAGAGCACCTGGGTGCCGCCGCCTTCGGTCTCGCCGTAGACGCGATCCTCGAAATACAGCCCGGGCTGTTGCGCGATGCGCTGCCTGGCCTCGGCCAGCAGCTCGGTGCGCTTGCCGTAGATCACGGCGCCACGCGGGCAGACCTCTGCACACGCCGGGCCCATGCCCTTGGGGTAGCGGCTGAAGCCACCCGAGGCCGTGGGCGTCGCGCCCTCGGCCTGCCGGTGCCGGCAGTACTCGCACTTGACGATCTTCGGGACCGGGCTGTCGAACTCGAACTTCGCGACGTTGAACGGGCAGGCGAGCTGGCAGTAGCGGCAGCCCACGCAGTAGTCGGTGGTGTAGCCGACGATGCCGGTGACGGCGTCCTTCTTGAGCGACCCCAGCATGCACGCGCCGACGCAGGCGGGATCGACGCAGTGCATGCACTGATACTTGAAGAACGACGTGCGCGTGCCGTCGGCATAGAGCTTGATGATGTTCTTCGTGTGGCCGTCCAGATCGGTGGGCGCCTGGTGCAGGCCGTCGGCATCGCGTGTGGGCTCGAGGTCATTGGCCTGGTAGCACGCGGTGACGCACGCCTTGCACCCGATGCACCGCGTCGTGTCGTACAGCATGCCCATCGCGTCGGGCGACACCGTGCGCGGTTCGCGGGCCATCACCGTGGTGCCGCCGGCGGCCATCGCGGTGCCGGCCGAGATGAGCTTCAGGGCAGATCGGCGACTGAGCTTCATCACGTCCTCCTAGCGATCGTTTCCAGGCTCGGTGGCGTCGGGCGAGACCTTCTTCGACGCGAGGTACCCCGCGGTCAGCGCGGCGCCGACGACGGCGCCGACCACGCCGGTCGCCACGGCGCCGACGTTGCCCTGTGGCGTGCCCACCCCCGGGTACGTGTCAGGCGGCGTCGGTCGCTCGATGTCGACGGTGTCGTGCAGCGGCACGCGGAAGCCGAGCTTCTGCTCGGTGCAGCCGAAGCACGGGTGCCCGAGCCCGATCGGCCACGCATCGGGCACTTCGCCGAAGTGGTTGGTCGAGCAGTTCGCGTGGGTCGCCGGCCCCTTGCACCCCAGCTTGTAGAGGCAGTAGCCCTGGCGGTGCCCCTCGTCGCCGAACTGCTGCGCGAATCGGCCGGCATCGAAGTGCGCGCGGCGTGGGCAATGCTCGTGGATGGTGCGGCCGTACGCCCACTTCGGTCGGCCCTTGTCGTCGAGTTCGGGCAGCGTCTTGAGCGTGGCGTACTGCAGGACGGTGCCGAGCAGGTTGTAGGGGTTGGCCGGACAGCCGGGAATCGTCACGACGGTCTTGCCCTTGAGCACCATCGGCGCGCCCGTGGCGCCGGTCGGATTCGGGTCGGCCGAGGGGACGCCGCCCCATGAGGCGCACGACCCGATCGCGATGATGGCTCCCGCGTCGGCCGCGACCTCGTTGACGATGTCGATCGCCGTGCGTCCGCCGATCATGCAGTAGATGCCGTTCTCCTTCGTCGGAATGGCGCCTTCGATGATGCAGACGTACTTGCCCTTGTTGTCGGCCATCGCCTTCTCGAGCGCGGCGTCGGCCTGGTGCCCCGCGGCCGCGAGCAGCGTCTCGTGGTAGTCGAGCGAGATCAGGTCGAGGATGAGCGAGCCGACGTCGGGATGCGACGTGCGCAGCAGCAACTCGGTGCAGCCGGTGCACTCCTGGAAGTGCAGCCAGATCACCGACGGCTTGACGCCGCGTGTCACGGCCTCGGCAATGGCGGCCGCCGCGCTGGCCGAGAGTCCGATGGCCGCAGCGGCTGTCAGGCACACACGCACGAAGTCGCGGCGGTTCACGCCTCCCGGGCCGTCCGCAGGCGCGACCTCGGGCAAGGATGCTGACGCTACCGGCGGAGGGGCGGACGACACACGCATATCGGCCTCACTCTCGATCGAGGGGGCCCGACACACGCCCGTGCCAGACCCGACTGTTCCTAGGACCTGCCGACGAGACCACTGTGGTGCGAAGACGGAGAACTGGGCGCGTGTCAAGCAAACGGGCTGCCGGACCTGTGAGGTCGCCGATCGATGCGACCGTGAGCTCGTGAGCAATCGATTTTCGGAATGTTTTGATCGCTGACACCGCGTCGCCC
>JAEUQQ010000596.1 GCA_016789685.1 Acidobacteriota bacterium
GCCCGACAGGCCGACGGCGCGGTTGTCGTCGAAGCCCACCCAGACAACGCAGAGCAACTCCGGCGTGAACCCGACGAACCACGCGTCCCGCAGGTCGTTGGTCGTGCCCGACTTGCCCGCGGCGTCGAGGGCGAAGCCGGCCGCGCGTGCGCCCGCGCCCGTGCCCTCGTCGATCACGCTCTTCATCATGTTGAGCACGAGGAAGGCGGTGTCTTCGCGGGCGATCCGCCGCGGCGCCGGCAGGGCCGGCGTGGCGACATCGCGGCCGCTGTCGACCACCCGCAGCATCGTTCGCAGGCTCCGGATTTCGCCGACGTTCGGGAAGACCGTGTAGGCCTGCGCGATCTCCCACGGCGTCACCTCGAACACCCCGAGCGAGATCGACGGGAAGGCACGCGGCTGCATGCTCGTCCCCACCTGCTTCCACAGCGCGGCGATGCGATCGTAGCCGACGAGTTCCGCGACCTTGGCCGTGCCGACGTTGCGCGACAGCGCCAGCGCGCGGCGCAGCGTGATCGGGCCGTCGTACTCGTCGCCGTAGTTGCCGGGCGTCCACTCCTGGTCGTCGAAGTAGAAGGTCGTCTGCGTGTCGTCGACGATGGTGGCGGGCGTGAGGTCGGTGCGGCCCTCGGCGGCGGCGACCTCAAAGGCCGTGAGGTAGACGAAGGGCTTGAAGACCGAACCGGGCTGCCGGCGTGCGCTGAGCACACGGTTGAATTGCGACTGGTTGTACGAGCGGCCGCCGACGAACGCGAGCACGTCGCCCGTGCGCGGGTCGATGGCCAGCAGGGCCGCCTGCACCGGTTCGGGGCGCCGCCGCCGCTTGGCCAGCAGTTCGTCGACCTTGGCGGCGCCTTCCTGGACGGCGCTCTGCGCGATGCGCTGCAGGTGCAGGTCGAGCGTCGTGTAGATGTCGACCGCGGCCTGCTCGCGGGTGACGCCGGGGAAGGCGTCGTTGAACTGCTGGCCGATCAGGTCGACGAACCAGGGGGCCTCGGCGTCGAGCGCGCGCGCCACTGGCGTGAGCGGCTCGTCCTGCGCGGTGCGCACCTGGTCGCCCGTCGCGAACCCCGAGTCGGCCATCGCGCGCAGCACCACGTTGCGCCGTTCACGCGCCCGGTCGGGGAAGCGGAACGGCGAATACGTCGGCGGGGCCTGGATCATGCCGGCAATGGTGGCGGCCTCGGCCAGCGAGAGGTTCGAGACGTCCTTGCCGAAGATCATGCGGGCGGCCTCGGCCACGCCGTGGATGGCGAAGGAGCCGCGCTGACCGAGGTACACGTCGTTGAGGTAGAACTCGAGGATGTCGTCCTTCGTGAGGCGCCGTTCGAGGATGAGCGCCATCATCTGTTCCTGCAGCTTGCGCTTCATCGTCTTGTCGCGCGTCAGGAACGAGTTCTTCACCAGCTGCTGCGTCAGCGTCGAACCGCCGACCAGGTACGGCTTGTCGCCGCGCAGGTTGGTGACCACCGCGCCGATCGTGCGGATGATGTCGACGCCGGGGTGGTCGTAGAAGCGGCGGTCCTCGATCGCGAGCACCGCCTCGCGCATCGCGCGCGGGATGTGGTCGAGCGGCACACGCCGGCGCTTCTCGCGCGCGCCCGTGACGAGTGCCGAGAGCAGGGGCGCATCGACCGTCACCGCGCCGACCGAGCCGGCGCCGCTGACGTCGAGCCCCGTGATCTGATCGGGCGGCGGCGGACGCTTCGTGGCCCTGGCGGGCTGCACGGCCGGCGGCGTGAACGAGACACGGATGGTCTTCTCGGCCATCGGCCCGCTGCGCGCAATCAGCGTGATCGTGCGGCCCGTGATCGCGAACTCGCCGGGGGCGTCGATGACCGGACGCTCGGCGTACCCGAGGTCGTTGAGGCGCTCGATCAGTTCGTCGGTCGAAATCTGCTGGCCCGTCCGCAACTCGAACGGGCGGGCGAACACGCGGGGTTCCACGCGGTCGAGCGCCCCACCCAGCCGGGCGTCGACCTCCCTGGCGAGCGTGACGTAGAAATACGCGAACACGCCGCCCGCGGCCAGCATCGTGAGGACGCAGAGCCAGGCGAGTACCCGCAGCCATCGTCGGCGACGACGGGGACGGGGAGGCGCGGGAGCAGGGGAGCGAGCGGCCACCAGGGTGAAGCGCCGAGTGCGCCTAGAGCGTCAGCAGCCAGTGCGTTCCGGCGTCGCGGGGCAGATCGCCGGCGAGCGTGTCGATGAACGCCGGGCCGTACTTGTTGAGGAACACGAACGCGCCGAGCGTTCGCTCCTGGATGTGCCCCTCGGGGAAGACCAGCGATCGCGTCCGCACGAACTGGCGCCGCAGCGTCTCGTCGCGCTTCTTCGCCGCGTGGATGATCTTGTTGTGCAGCGTCTTCAGGTCGTGTTCCATGCGCCCCAGCGTCGAGCGCGCCGCGCCCTCGAGCGTCGGGTCGATGACCGGGACGGCCGCGATCACCTGCGCCATCCGCTCGCCGATCGCGCCTGACGCCGCATGCAGCGAGGCTTCGACCGAGGGCGGCAATTGCGACTCGAGCAGCTCGTTGAGCGCGTGTTCGTCCTGCGGCTGCAGCCTGAGCCACGAAAAGTCGTACTTCGAGAGGAACCGGCTCGCCGGCGGGTCGATGACCGTCGCCGTCGTCCGCGGCAGCACGAGCGGCATGGGAATGCCGAAGTGCGCATACACGTCGCGAAGTTGTCCCTGGTAGGCCAGTTCTGCGGGGCCGCCCACGTAGCAGACCGTGGGGAAGAGCGTGTCCTGCACGAGCGGACGCAGCAGCACGTTGGGGCTGAAGGCCGACGGCGTGGTCCTGGCCCGTTCGACCAGTGCCGCCTGCTCGACCCGCACGCCGTTGATGTCGTACGCGCCGTCATGCCAGCGCACGGCGTGCCGCCCGTGCTCGAGCGAGAAGAGCGCGACCCCGCCGGCATGGGTGGTGACCTGGGCGTGGAAGCCGAGGGCCGCGAGCCGCTCCCCGGCCGCGCCGGCCAACGCCGCGGTGTGGCCGGGGTGTGCCAGTTCGTGGGCGAAGACGCCAGCCGCCAGCGGCTTGGCGTTCGTGCAGGAACAGTCGTAGACCACCAGGCCCTTCGAGCCGAGCCACGCCTCGAGCAGGCAGCCGAACGCCTCTGACATCGAACGGCCTTCGGCGTACGCGGCCCGCAACGTGGCGACCACGTCGGCCGTGAACTCGGTCGGCGGCAGGGCCTCGCCGACCGCAGCGACCGTCGCGACCGCGCGGGCGTCGAGCCTTAGCTGGGCCACGGGCGTGTCGCCCGCGCCCGCGAGCTTCGGCATCGTGATCGACTGCGCGTCGTGGTCGGCCGTCAGCAGGGTGGTGGTGGCGACCTCGTCCCAGTCGTGATCCTCGCTGTCGATCCAGAAGATCGGGATGACCGGAGTGCCCGTGCGGGTTTCGAGATCGCGGGCGACTTCGATGGCCGTCAGCGCCTTGAGCAGCGTGTAGAGCGGTCCGCCGAACAGGCCGGCTTGCTGGCCGGTGACGATGGCGACCGCCCTGGGGTCGCGCAGGCGCGCGACGTTGGCCGTTGCTGCGGCTGGCGCGCCGCGCCGTGCCTGCTGTTTCTCGAGGACGGCGACGACCGCGTCGCGCTGGCGCGGGTACGCCTGCGCGCGAGCGATGGCGTCGTCCCAGGCGGCGGGGTCGGCCGGATTGCCCGCGTAAAACGGCGCCAGCGGTGCAAAATCGTACGCGTACGCCGACGCGAGTCGACTCGCCCACGGCAGACTACGGAGGTCGATCGCAGTTCGGGTAATGGCGGAGGCACTCGACTCTTGCACGGTCTGGCTACTGTGTGGCCGGACGCGTCATGCTGTCAAGGAATCGGACGCCGCGCGTGGCAGGGCACGCTATACTCTCACCGCCCGACAGCGACCTGCGCTGTGACAGACCCTGATCCGGCGCAGACCGCTGTGCCGCCCGGGAGCCGCCACTGACCACCGACGACTCCAGTCCGCTCGCCCTGCCGACGACCATCGGACCCTATCGCGTGCTGCACCAGTTGGGCAGCGGCGTGCTGGGGCCCGTCTTCCGTGCGCACGACGACGAGCGCGACCGCCTGGTCGCGGTCAAGGTCTTCCGCCTCGACCTCACCCCGGAACTGGCCGACGATGTCGGCGATGACCTGCAGGCACTCGTCCGGCATTGGCCGACGGCGATGCCGGGACTGGTCCGGCCCGTGCGCGCCGGTGTGGACCAGGCCACGCCGTGGCTCGCGCAGGAGTTCGCCCAGGGCGACGGGCTCGACGCCCTCCTGCGGAAGCGTGCCCGTCCCACGGTCGATGCCGTCGTCGGCCTGGTCTCGCGCATCGCCGACGCCCTGGATGCGGGGGCAGCCGACGGCTGGACGCATGGGGCCCTGCACCCGCGCGACATTCTCGTGACGCCGGATCTCGACACGGTCGCCATCACGGGCGTTGGCATCGCCCACGTGGTCGAGCGCGCGGGATTCCGGGCGCCGCGCCGCCGTCCGTACGTGGCCCCCGAGCGCATCGCGGGCCACGGCTGGGACGCGCGCGCCGACCTCTACTCCCTGGCCGTCATCGCGCTCGAACTGATCGGCACACGGCGCGCCTCGTCGGGCGGGCACCTGCCGGTCGCGACGGTGCTCGACGAAGCGGGCCTCGACATCGAACGCTGGTCGCGGGCACTGACGCGCGCACTGGCCGAGGATCCTGCGCAGCGGTTCCAGACAGCCCGCGAGTTCGCCGACGCACTCGAGGCGGCGTGCTCGTCCGACGGGCGCGCCCCGCGCCTGCCGCTCGAGGATGCAGAGGAACCGGCGTTCGCGTTCGACGACGTGGCCACTGGCGACGACGCCGCACCACCAGCGTCGCCGTCGCCCGTGCATCCCGATGACGCCCCCGAGGCCCCCGCGTTGTTCGATCGCGACGACATCGACGTCCATCCCGGCGTGCAGAGGGCGGCGTCGCCGTTGCTCGACGATCCGCTGGGTGAGGACGATGGCCTCGAGGTGACGCGCCCCGCGGGGCACGTGCGGTTCGACGACGCTGAGGAACCTGCCGGGGGGCGCGCGACCGAGTGGTCCATGGCCGAAGGCGACGCCCAGCGCGTTGCGGCGGCCCCCGGGCAGCCCGTGGCTGGCCGTCCGTACGGCCTGCTGGCCGCCACCCTGCTGCTCGGGATCTTCATCGGCTTCCTGGGCGGGGCGTGGATGATGCGGGGCAGGGCCTTCGGGGCATCGTCATCGCCTGCGCCGGTCGCCGAGGCGCCGGTGGCGCGCGCGGCGGTGACCGACGAGCCGGTGATGGTCAACGATGTGAGCCCGGGCGCCGCGGAACCGCCGCCCGCCTCGACGGCCCCACCAGCGACACCCTCGGCGGTGCCGGCGGTCGCGCCGGCGCCGGTCGCCACGTCGTCAGCGCCCGCAGACCCGACGCCGGGCGTCCTGCGGGTGACCTCGTCGCCCGGCGGCGCGCGCGTGACGATCGATGGGCGGTCGCGCGGCACGACGCCGCTCGTGGTGCGCGACCTGCGCCTGGGCACGTACCAGGTGACGGTGGCGCGCGAGGGGTACCAGGAACGGTCGATGCGCGTCTCGCTGACCGACGGCCGTCGCGACGCGTCGGTCGCAGTGACGTTGCCGCGCGCGGCCAGCCGCCGTGCGGCGGCGCCGGCCGCCGCGAGCACCGCGCCGGGCACGATGGTGATCGCGACGCGTCCGGCCGGCGCCCGCGTGTTCCTCGATGGCCGGCCGGCGGGAACCACGCCCGTGACGATTCCGAACGTGTCGCCCGGCGCGCACCAGCTTCGTCTCGAACTTCCGGGGCACCGGCCGTGGACGACGGCCGTCGACGTGACCTCGAACCAGACGCGACGCGTGTCGGCGTCGCTCGAACCCGGCGGCGCGCGGTAGGGCGCGCCTTGTCACAAGACAGGTAGATGAAAGCGACACTCGTACTCGAGAACGGGCAGGTCTTCGAAGGCACGTCGGCCGGCGCTCCCGGCGAGACGTCTGGCGAAGTCGTCTTCAACACGAGCCTGACCGGTTACCAGGAAGTGCTCACCGACCCGTCGTATGTGGGCCAGATCGTCACCATGACGGCGCCGCAGATCGGCAACTACGGCGTCACGGCCGAAGACGAGGAGTCGCGCGGCATTCGCGTGGCGGGCTTCGTGATGCGCGAGTCGTCGCCGGTGGCGAGCAACTTCAGGGCCGACCAGACACTGCGCGAGTACCTGACCGCGCAGAAGATCGTCGCCATCTCCGACATCGACACCCGGGCGCTGACGCGCGTGCTGCGGTCATCGGGCGTGATGCGCGGCGTGATCGCGACGGGCACGGTCGATGCCCAGGCGCTCGTCGAGCGCGCGCGGAGCATCGCGCCGATGGAAGGACAGGACCTGGTGCGCGACGTGACGTGCGCCGCGCCCTTCGACTGGGTGCCGGTGGCCGAGTCAGAGGACGGGACGGGCGCGAAGTACCCGCTCGGCGTCAGCCGCCGCCGCGATCGCCGGTTCCGCGTGGCCGCCTACGACCTCGGGATGAAGTGGAACATCCTGCGGCGGTTCACCGCGCACGGCTGCGACGTGCGGGTGTTTCCGGCGACCGCCCCGTCTGCCGACCTGCTGGCGTGGAAGCCCGACGGGATCTTCTTCAGCAACGGTCCGGGCGACCCGGCGGTGCTCGACTACGTCGTGGCCAACGCCCGCGCGATCGTGCACGAAGACGTGCCGGTGTTCGGCATCTGCCTCGGGCACCAGATCCTGTCGCAGGCGATGGGGGGGCGGACGTTCAAGCTCAAGTTCGGGCACCGCGGCGGCAACCACCCCGTCAAGCACCTGGCGACGGGCCAGGTCGAGATCACGTCGCAGAACCACGGGTTCGCGGTCGATCCCGGCAGCCTGCCGCCTGATGTGGAGATCACGCACGTGAACCTGTACGACGGCACGGTCGAGGGCGTGCGCCATGCGACGCGCCCCGTGTTCTGCGTGCAGTACCACCCCGAGGCGGCGCCCGGGCCGCACGACGCCGACTACCTGTTTTCGCTGTTCCTCGACGCGATGGAGCAGCGCGCCTGACATGCCCAAGCGAACCGACATCAAGCGTGTACTCGTGATCGGGTCTGGCCCGATCGTCATCGGCCAGGCGTGCGAGTTCGACTACTCGGGCACGCAGGCCTGCAAGGCCCTGCGCGCCGAGGGGCTCGAAGTCATCCTCGTCAACAGCAATCCGGCGACGATCATGACCGATCCCGAGATGGCCGACCGCACCTACGTCGAGCCGCTGACGCCCGAGGTGGTCGAGAAGATCATCGAGCGCGAGCGCCCCGATGCCGTGCTGCCGACCGTGGGCGGCCAGACGGCGCTCAACCTTGCCGTGGCCCTCGCCAGGCGCGGCACGCTCGAGAAGTACGGCGTGCAACTGATCGGCGCGCAGATCGCGGCCATCGAAGTGGCCGAGGATCGCCTGCTGTTCCGCGACGCCATGCGCGAGATCGACGTCGACGTGCCGCGCAGCCAGGTCGTCGGCACGCTCGACGCGGCGATGGCGGCCGTGGCCGAGATCGGCTACCCGGCGATCATCCGTCCGTCGTTCACGATGGGCGGGGTCGGCGGCGGCATCGCCTACAACCTCGAGGAGTACCGCGAGATCGTCGCGCGCGGCATCGAGCTGTCGCCGGTGCACGAAGTCCTCGTCGAGGAGTCGGTCATCGGCTGGAAGGAGTTCGAGCTCGAGGTGATGCGTGACGGCGCCGACAACTTCGTCGTCATCTGCTCGATCGAGAACATCGACCCGATGGGCGTGCACACGGGCGACAGCATCACCGTCGCGCCGGCGCTCACGCTGACCGACAAGGAATACCAGCGCATGCGCGACGTCGCCCGCCGGATCATCAGGCGCGTCGGCGTCGAGACCGGCGGATCGAACATCCAGTTCGCGATCCACCCCGAAACGGGGCGGATGATCACGATCGAGATGAACCCCCGCGTGTCGCGGTCGTCGGCGCTCGCCTCGAAGGCCACCGGCTTTCCGATCGCGAAGATCGCCGCCAAGCTCGCGCTCGGCTACCGGCTCGACGAGATTCCCAACGACATCACGAAGGTCACGCCGGCGTCGTTCGAGCCGACGATCGACTACGTCGTCGTCAAGATCCCCCGCTGGGCGTTCGAGAAATTCCCGCAGGCCGACCAGACGCTGACGACACAGATGAAGTCGGTCGGCGAAGCGATGGCCATCGGGCGCACGTTCAAGCAGGCGTTCCTGAAGGGGATTCGCTCGCTCGAGCTGGGGAGCCGCGCGACGTCGCTGTTCCTGCAGCCGCCACCCGTGGACGAAGCGGGCGAGGCGGCGTTGCGGCGCGACCTGGTGGTGCCGAACGACCGCCGCATGTGGGCGATCTTCCGGGCCCTCGAGCACGGCTGGACCGTCGAACAGGTCCAGCAGCTCACGCGCATGGACCCCTGGTTCCTGACGCAGTTCGCCGAGATCGTCGATCTTGCGCGCACGGCGACGCTGGTGCCGCTGCGCGAGATGTCGACCGATCTGCTGATGACGCTCAAGCGTGCCGGGTTCAGCGACGCCGACATCGGGAAGCTGTCGGGGTCGAGTGCCGACGCCGCGCGCGATCGCCGGCAGGAACTCGACGTGCGCCCGAACTACAAGCGCATCGACACGTGTGCGGCCGAGTTCGAGTCGCACACGCCGTACCTCTACGGCAGCTACGACCAGGAGTGCGAGGCCGTGCCGACCGCGCGGCGCAAGGTCGTGATCCTGGGCAGCGGGCCCAACCGCATCGGGCAGGGCATCGAGTTCGACTACTGCTGCGTGCACGCGGCCTTTGCGATGCGCGATGCCGGGCTCGAGACCATCATGGCCAACTGCAACCCCGAGACGGTGTCGACCGACTACGACACCGTCGATCGCCTCTACTTCGAGCCGCTGTCGCTCGAGGACGTGCTCGCGATCGTCGAGAAGGAGCGGGCCCAGGGCGCGCAGGTGTCGTGTGTCGTGCAGTTCGGCGGGCAGACCCCGCTGAAGCTCTCGCTGCCGCTGCAGGAGGCCGGCGTCGACATCCTCGGCACGTCGCCCGACTCGATCGACCTCGCCGAAGACCGTGAGCGCTTCTCGGCCCTGCTGTGGGACCTGGGGATTCCGCAGCCCGCCAACGGCATGGCCGTGTCGAAGGAAGAGGCCCGCGACGTGGCCGAGCGCATCGGCTATCCGGTCGTCGTGCGACCGTCGTACGTCCTGGGCGGACGTGCGATGGCGATCGTCTACGACCCCGCGACGCTCGACCGGTACATGAGCAGCGCCGTCGATGTGACGCCCGAGCGGCCCATCCTGATCGACCGCTTCCTCGAAGACGCGTTCGAGCTCGACGTGGATGCTGTGGGCGACGGGACCGGGGCCGTCGTCATCGGCGGGATCATGGAGCACATCGAGGAGGCGGGCATCCACTCGGGCGACAGCTCGTGCGTCGTGCCGCCGTACCTCGTCGCCGAGAAGCACCTCGCGACGATCCGCGACTACACGCGCCGGATCGCGAAGGCCCTCGACGTGATCGGCCTGATGAACGCGCAGTTCGCGATCAAGGACGACACCGTCTACGTGATTGAAGTCAACCCGCGCGCGTCGCGCACCGTGCCGTACCTGTCGAAGGCCACCGGCGTGCCCCTGGCCAAGGTGGCGGCCAGGGTGATGCTCGGGACCACGCTGGCCGAACTCGGCCTGACGGCCGACCTCGACGTCCAGGGCGTCTTCGTGAAGACGCCGGTCTTCCCGTTCGTCCGCTTCCCGGGCGTGGACACGATCCTCGGACCCGAGATGAAGTCGACGGGCGAGGTGATGGGCGGCGCGATGTCGTTCGGCGTCGCGTTCGCCAAGGCGCAGATGGGGGCCGGGCAGACGATCCCCATGCACGGGTCCGCGTTCATCAGCGTCAACAACGGCGACAAGCCGAACGTGCTGCCGATTGCGCGCGACCTGTCGGCGCTGGGCTTCAAGCTGCTGGCCTCGCGAGGCACGGCCGCCTACCTCCGGGCCCACGGGCTGCCGGTCGACGTGGCGTACAAGATCAACGAGGGGCGCCCGCACGTGGGCGACCGCATCCTCAACGGCGACGTGGCGCTGGTCATCAACACGCCGCTCGGGCGGGAATCGTTCTTCGACGACCGGACGGTGCGGCGCGCAGCGATGATGCATGGCGTACCGTGCATCACGACGCTGACGGGGGCGGCGGCCACCGTGGCCGCGATCAAGGCCCTGCGCGAGGAGGGAATCGACGTCCGCGCCCTGCAGGAGTATCACGCGGGGACGGTCACGCCGACCGTGTAGCCCGCAGACGCGCGGCGTGCTGGGTGCCGGGGCTCGGAGCCCGGCCTGGTGAAAAAAGACGACGCCCGGCGCCACCTGTGCGGTGGCGGCCGGGCGTTCGTCTGTGTGCCGGGGGGCGAGGCGGAACCGACCGGTGCGGCCGGCGCGGCAGGGCTACTTGCTGGTGCGGCGGCGCGCCACGCGCGCCATGCCGACGAGGCCGAGGCCGAGCAGGGCCATCGACGCCGGCTCGGGCACCGTGACGGGCTGCAGGTAGAGCAGATCCTGGCGGTTGATGACCTTGCCGTGCTTGTAGATGAACGAGCCGTTCTCGTTGGCAGCGAACAGCTGCATCACGCCGACGCCGTAGAAATTGCCGGCGACCGCGTTGGTGTTGGCGAGGCTGAGGAAGCCGTCGGCCAGGCTGCGCTCGGTCGAGTTGCTGTCGGGGTTGGGGTCGGAGTAGTTGCTGTTGTCGGCCACCTCACCCTCGAGCCGCCAGATGGCCAGCTGGAACGCGTCGCGCTTGTTGTCGTTGTCGAGCACGATGGAACCGTTGCGGAACTGCGCGTAGAGGTACGCGGTGCGGTAGTCGAGCGGGTCGCCGGTCGACGTCGACATCGCGGTTTCGACGCGGTACCAGTCGTAGCCGAGGCCCTCGCTGCGCTCGAGGCAGAACGTCAGGAAGTCGTACCCGCCATCCTGTGGGTTGACGTCGATCTGGAACGGACCGCCCCCGAGGCTGGGGCTGCCGACGGTGTCTTCGACGTCGATGATGGTTCCCGTGTAGACGGGGTCGGCGGTCGCGGGGGCAGCGCTGAGGATCGAGAGGGCGGCGACGGCGGCGGCGGCATACAGCGACTTCATGGGGCGTTCTCCTGGCGGAAGCGTGAAGGACGTCGTCGTGCGGACCCTGTGTCCACGTCGTCGCGTCGTGTGTCTCTGTTTCTCATAGAGCACAAACAGTGCCATGTCGCGACTGTATCAGTGTGTCTAAGTAAATATATTAATATGAGCAATTTACAGTAGCGTTTCATAACTGTCATCGACTGGTGACTGATCGTTCTGGAGATATTAGTCGTCAGAATGGATGTCTTTGTCCTGCCGGGCACGGCCAGGACGCCTCCGCCGCCCTGCTCGGGCCGGGGCGCAGGAACTGCCACCCTCCCGCGGGCGCCGCCACGAAGGTTTCTGCCGCAGGCCCCATCCGGCAGTCGCGAACAGGCCGCGTTTGCGTCGCCCCGCGCCCGCAGCGGAACTTGCACGATCCAGCGGCCATGCGGCATCCCGCCCTGGCCCTCGCCTGTCCGTTCGTCCTCGGCCTGGCCTGCGGCGGGTTCGACCCCCGGTGCCTCGGACTCGCCGAACTCATCGCCGTCGCTGGCGCCGGAACCCTGGGCCTCGCCCTGGCCAGTTCGGGCGGTCACACGCTGCGCACCGGCGCCCTGGCTGCCGCCATGGTGGGCGTCGGTGGCGCGCTGGGAGCGCACGATGGTCTCGAGCGGGCAGACCCTGGGCTCCGCCGCGCCTTCGTCCAGCACACCGGCGAACGTTCGGACGGGGGCCCCGTTCACGTCACTGGCGTGCTCCGTGCCGACGCGCAGGCGCCTCGCGAAGGCGGCGCGTTCCTCCTCCTCACCCCGACCGTCGTCGATGGCGAGCCCGTTCGGCGCGTGGCGGGGCCAATGGCGATCCGCCTGTCGGTCGCGGGCACGCCGGCGGCCGACGTGGTGCGTCGCTGGCGCGAAGGGACCACCGTGCGCGTGCCGGGCTACCTGCGCGTGCCGGTCAGCTACCGCAACCCCGGAGGCGAGGACGCCGCTCTGTCGCTGGCCCGGCGCGGTGTGGCCCTCGTCGGGTCGGTCAAGAGCGCGGCCCTCGTCGAGATCGTCGCGCCCGCGTCGGGACTCGACGCCTGGGCGGCCGATGTCCGCGCCGGCATCCGGGCGCGCGCCGGACGGCACCTGTCGGCTTCACCGCGCGCGCTGGCGGTCTGCCTGGCCATCCTGATCGGCGATCGCACGGGGCTCGACGACGAGACGGTGGATCGCCTGCGGCGGGCGGGCACCTTCCACGTCATCGCGATCTCTGGCGGCAACGTCGCGATGTTCACCACCGCCTGCGTGGTGGCACTGCGCCTGCTCCGGCTGCGGCCACGGTGGGCCGCTGCGTGCGCGATTGGCGTCGTTGCGCTGTTCGGGGCGGTCGTGGAGCGGGGGGCGTCGGTCGATCGCGCGCTCGCGGTTGCGGTGATCTACCTGCTGGCGCACGTCCTCGATCACCGGGCCTCGCCCCTCAACGTGGTTGGCCTGACGGCGCTCGGCAGCGGTGTGCTCGATCCGGCAATCGTGTTCGACGTCGGCGCCCTACTCACGTTTGGCGCCAGCGCCGGCCTGCTCGTGGGGGCCTCGGCCACGAGCGCCTGGCTCGGGGCGCGCGTCACGCGCCCGCGCGGCCGACGCGCGGCGCGCGCGGCCACCCTGGTCATCGATGCGGTCGCGGCGACCCTGGCTGCCGAGGTGGCGGTGGTGCCGATTTCGGCTGTCGCCTTCGGGCAGGTGACGGTGGCCGGGGTGGTCCTGAATCTCGTGGCCATTCCGGCGATGGCCGTCGTCCAGTTCGCGGGCATGGCGATGCTGGCACTCTCGACACCGTCGCCCGGCCTGGCGAGCCTCGCCACGCGGGCGACAACGGTGGCGAGCGACGTCCTGATCGAGTCGGCCCGGCTCGTCGATGTGGCGCCCTGGCTGGTGATCGATACCCACCGGGCGGCGGCGGTCGTCCGCGCGTCGGCGCCGGCAGCCGTCGCGCCCCGCGACGTCGCACGGGCCGACGCGCCGCTGCTGAGGATCACCTTCCTGGATGTCGGGCAGGGCGATGCCACGCTGGTGCAGTTCCCGTCGGGCGCCTCGCTGCTTGTCGATGCCGGTGGGGCGGCGGGCACGTCGTTCGACATCGGCGGGCGGGTCATCGCGCCCGCGCTCCGCGCGCTCGGGGTGACGCGCCTGACCTGGCTCGTCCTGACGCACGGGGATCCCGATCACATCAGCGGTGCCTCCCGACTCGTCAGCCAGTTCCGTCCCGCAGAGGTGTGGGAGGGCGTCCCGGTCCCGCGGCACGAGGCGCTCGCCGACGTCCTCGAGACTGCACGTCGTCTGGGCATCCCGGTGCGCAACGTGGTTGCGGGTGACCGTGTGCACGTGGATGGTGTCGAGGTCCGCGTGTTGCACCCGGCCTTGCCCGAGTGGGAGCGCCAACGGGTGAGGAACGACGACTCGGTGGTCGTCGAACTGCGCTACGGCGACGTGCAGATCATCCTGCCGGGCGACGTCGGCGACGTCACCGAGGCGCAGCTCGTTGCCCGCCTGCGCCCGCTGGGACGTGTCGTCGTCAAGGCCGCCCACCACGGCAGCCGGACGAGTTCAGGCGAGGCGTGGGTCGCGGCGCTGCGACCCGATGCGGTCGTCTTCAGCGCGGGGCGTGCGAATCGTTTCGGGCATCCGGCCCCCGACGTGACGGCCCGCTACGATCGCGTCGGCGCACAGGCCTTCCGCACCGATCGTGACGGCGCCGTGCTGATGGCGACCGACGGGAGCCAGGTGTGGGCGGTGACGATGGAGGGGCGACGCTGGTGGACGGGACGGCGGCGGTGAACGAGGTGCCGCACGCGGCGACCGTCGCGTGGCCGCCCGGTGGGGGCGAGGCCCGCCCGTTGCCTACGACGAACCGGCGGCGCGCTTGACGGCCTGCCAGTGCGCCTCGAGTTCGTGGAGCTGCGCGAGCGCGATGTCGCGGCCCTCGGCGGCGACCCTGGCTTCGACCTCGCGGAAGCGGCCGCAGAACTTCCGGTTGGCGTTGCGCAGCGCGCCCTCGGGATCGACGCCGAGCTTCCGGGCCAGGTTGGCGACGGCAAACAGCATGTCGCCCACTTCTTCGGCCACATGCGACGCGTCACCGCGGGCGACCGCGTCGTGGATCTCGTCAACCTCCTCGCGGATCTTGGCGTGCACCGACTCCGTGTCGGGCCAGTCGAAGTTGACCTTCGCGACGCGCTTGCCGATTTCGAGGGCCGTCGACAGCGCCGGACTCGACACGGGCAGGCCATCGAGCACGCTGACGCGTTCGGCGCCCTTGTCGCGCCGCTCGCGGGCCTTGATGACCTCCCACTGTTCGAGGACGCGTTCGGCGGAGTCGACGGTCGGGTCGCCGCCCGGCGCGAAGACGTGCGGATGCCGCCTGACCAGCTTCTCGTTGATCGCGCGCAGGGCGTCGGCGATGGTGAAGCGTCCCGCCTCGTCGAAGATCTGGGCCAGGAAGACGGCTTCAAACACGTGGTCGCCGAGTTCCTCGCAGAGCGCATCGACGTCGTCGCGTTCGATGGCGTCGACGACCTCGTGGGCTTCCTCAAGGACGTAGCGGGCGAGGCTGCGCGGCGACTGCTCGCGATCCCACGGGCAGCCCTCGGGCGACCGCAGGGCGCGCATGATCTCGACCAGCCGCGTGAACTCGCTGCCGGGGGTCGCGTCTGCCGCGACGGGCGCGGCCAGGCGAGGATGGCTGGACTGGTCGGATGAGTCGGGCACGATGGGCCGCTATGCTAGCATTTGCCTCATGACCGATGCGCAGCAGCCGCAGGGCCTCACGTTCGGGGCATTCGTCATGTCGCTGGCGACGACCGCCGCGGTCCACTTCGGTGACCTGGCCGACCCGGTGTCGGGGACGACGCAACCCAATCTCGTGGCCGCGGGCCAGATGATCGACATCCTCGCGATGCTCCAGGCCAAGACCACGGGCAACCTCGACGCCGACGAAGCGCAGCTGGTCGAGCAACTGCTCTACGAGTTGCGCATGCGCTACATCGAGGCGACCAAGCAGGATCGGCGCATCATCACCCCGTAAGGCCAGCCGTGCGTGTCACGATTCTCGGCAGCGGCACGTCGCACGGCGTGCCCATGATCGGCTGCGACTGCGCCGTGTGCGCCTCGCCCGATCCGCGCGATCGCCGGACGCGTGTCTCGGCCGTGGTCGCCCTCGAGGCGGGCACGCAGTTCCTGATCGACCTGTCACCCGACCTGCGCGAGCAGGCCCTGCGCGCGCGGCTGCGCCGCGTCGATGCCGTGCTGGCTACCCACTCGCACGCCGACCACATCCTGGGCTTCGACGAACTGCGCCGATTCAACGTCCTCATGCAGAAGACGATGCCCGTGTACGGCGATGCGGCGACACTGGCGGATCTGCGGCGGACCTTTGCGTACGCGTTCAGCGCCGACACGCCGCGCGGCGGCGGCATTCCCGAGGTCGCCCTGCACGAGGTTGACGGCGCCTTCGAGCTCGAAGGATGCACCGTCGTGCCGGTGCCCATCTTCCACGGGCGTCGTCTCATCCTGGGGTACCGGATCGGGCGCTTCGCGTACCTGACCGACTGCAGCGCCATCCCGGAGCCGAGCTTCGACCTGCTCGGCGGCCTCGACGTGCTCGTGCTGGGCGCACTGCGCCATCGGCCGCACCCGACGCACTTCACCGTGGCCGAGGCGGTCGAGGCGGCCACGCGCATCGGGGCGGGGCGCACCTATCTCACGCACATCTGCCACGATCTCGGTCACCACGACACCGAGGCGGCCTTGCCGCCGCACGTGCGCCTCGCCTACGACGGCCTCGTCGTCGACATCGCCTGATCGGCCGGGGCGCCGCGGGCCGTGCGCCGTCGCCGGGCGGTCACCGGCGGGGCTCACGTATCATGACGAGGTGACGTCACTGGTCAGGTACTTCCCCGACGACCCCCGCCCGGCCGAGTGGCGGTCGCCGGTGGTCGCCGTCGGGAACTTCGACGGCGTGCATCGCGGGCACGCCAAGATCCTCGAGCGCGTCTGCCGGCAGGCTGCCGAGCGGCACGTCTCGCCGCTGGTGCTGACGTTCGACCCGCATCCGCCTCGTGTCGTGCGACCCGACAAGGCCCCGCCCCTGCTGATGACGCCGGCCCAGAAGTACGAGGCCCTCGGGCGCCTTGGCGTGCACGGCGTCGGGGTAGTCAGGTTCTCTCCAGAGATGTCGCAATGGGACCCCGAGCATTTCGTGCAGGCCGTTCTCGTCGACTGGCTGCGCGCCGCCGAGGTCTGGGTCGGTGGGAACTTCCTGTTCGGACGCGAACGCTCGGGGAACTTCACGCTGCTGCGTACGCTTGGCGTGCAGTACAGCTTCCGTGCCGAGAAGATCGATCCGGTCAGGTACCGCGATTTCGTCGTCAGCAGCACGCGGGTGCGGCGCCTGGTGACCGAAGGCCGCGTCGACGAGGCCTCGGCGCTGCTGGGGCACCACTACGCGCTCGACGGTCACATCGTCAGGGGCGACGGACGCGGGCGGCTGCTGGGGTTCCCGACGGCCAACCTGGCGACCACGAACGAACTGCTGCCGCCCAACGGCGTGTATGTGACCATGCTGCGCATCGACGGCATGGCGCGCCCGGCCATCACGAACATCGGCGTCCGTCCGACGTTCGGCGGCGGCCATGTGCCGGTGATCGAGACGCACGTGTTCGACGAGGGGCGCGACCTCTACGACCGGGCGGTGCGGCTCTGGTTCGTGCAGCGGCTGCGTGACGAACGGGTGTTCGACGGGGTCGAGGCCCTGACGCGGCAGATCGAGGCCGACTGCGCCGAGGCGCGGGCCATCTTCCGGCGGATTTCGCTGTAGAATCGAGGGGCCGCATGGAAGCGTCTGCCTCGACCTCGTCGCCTGCCGAGTTCGCGTTCACCCTGACGGTGTCGTGCGAGCCGGCTTTTGCCGACGCCGTGCGCGCCCTCGCCAGCCGCGCAGGGGCGCTCGCCGGGTGTTCCGACGAGCACAGCCGCCGCCTCGGCGCGTGCCTCGGCGGCGTGTTCGAGGCCCTCATCGCCGGCGGCGTGACGCACGCCACCGACGTCGATCTCGACGTGCGCGGGACGTCGCGGGTCGTCACCATCGACCTGCAGTGTCCGCTCGACTGCCGGGCGGTCGTGGCCGACGCCGTCGCGGCGCCGCCGCTGCAGCAGCTGGTCGATCGTCTCGAGTGCCGCGAGTCGAACGGCCGCACGTGCTGTCGTGTGACGCAGCAGGTCCACGCCTAGGGCCCTCGCGTGCGCCGCACGCGACCGTTCCCATCCCAGTGAGTCACCACCAGTGCCGATGCGCCTCTACAACACGCTGACACGCCAGGAAGAATCGTTCGCGCCGCTCGACGGCCGGACCGTGCGGATGTATGCCTGCGGCCTCACGGTCTACGCGCGCGGCCACATCGGGAACTTCCGCACGTTCGTCTCGGTCGACATCCTGCGCCGCACGCTGAAGTACTTCCAGGGCTACGACGTCGTCCATGTGATGAACTTCACCGACGTGGACGATCGGACGATCCTGGAGTCACAGAAGGCCGGCCTGCCGCTGCGCGAGTACACCGACCAGTGGATCGCGGCGTTCCGCGAAGATGCCGCGTCGCTCGGCCTCGAACCGACCGAGGAGAACCCGCGCGCGACCGACGAGTCGAATCTCGTCGCGATGTGCGACATGATTGCGGCCCTCGAGGCCAAGGGGCACACGTACCGCAGCGACGGATCGGTGTACTTCAAGATCTCGACGCTGGCCGAGTACGGCAAGCTCGCGCGCCTCGATCACGAGGGCATCAAGCCAGGGGCGCGCATCGACACCGACAAGTACGAGAAGGAAGACGCGCGCGACTTCGTCCTGTGGAAGGCGACGAAGCCCGAGGAGCCGACGTGGGACTTCGGCGTCGGCCCGGGGCGTCCGGGCTGGCACATCGAGTGCTCGGCCATGGCCCGCCGGCTGCTCGGCGACACGATCGACATCCACTGCGGCGGCGTCGATCTCATCTTCCCGCACCACGAGAACGAGATCGCGCAGAGCGAGGGCGCGACGGGCAAGCCCTTCTCGCGGTTCTGGTTCCACGTCGAGCACCTGATGATGGACGACGGCGAGAAGATGTCGAAGTCCCTGGGCAACGTCTTCACGGTGCGCGACCTGCTGGGACACGGGTTCCGCGCGTCGGCCCTGCGCTTCATGCTGATCTCGGTGCACTACCGCAAGCAGCTGCGCTACTCGCGCGCGAGCATCGAGCAGGCCGACGAGGCGTTGACGCGGCTGATGGACTTCCTGGCGCGGCTCGATCGCGTGTCGGGCGGGACCACGAGCGACGACGTCCTCGTGCGCGTGAAGGATGCGGTCGACGACTTCGGGCGGATGCTGGCGGCCGACGTCAACGTGCCCGGCGCCGTTGGCGTGATGTTCGACCTCGTGCGCGCGCTCAACGCCGCGATCGACGCGGGGCAGGTCGGGGCGCCCGAGGTGCCGGCCATCCGCGAGGCCTTTGCGCACTTCGACCAGGTGCTGGGCGTCATGTCGATGCGCCGCGCCGAAGAGGCGGCGCCGCCCGTGCCCGTGGCCGAAATCGAGCAGGCCATCGACGATCGCCGCGAGGCGCGCCGCCGGCGCGACTTCGCCGAGGCCGACCGGATCCGCAAGGACCTCGAGGCGCGCGGGATCCTCCTCGAGGATTCCCCCACCGGCACCCGCTGGAAACGCGGCACGTAGGGGCGCATCATGATGCGCCCCCTGGCAAAGGTCGCCCCCTGGCGAAGGTCGCCCCCTGGCAAAGGTCGTCCCGGGTGAGAGTGCCCCACGGTGAGATTGCCCCCCGGCGAGATTGCCCCCCGGTGAGGACGCCCCCACCCCGGGTGACGCCCCCCGGTCGCTACAGCGATTCTTCGAAGACGCCGGTTTCGCGGTGCTTCCGCACCTTCCGGGCGTCGAAGCAGCGGCCGTTCATCGCGACGTAGACGCCCGGCGGCAGCGTCTGCACGAATGACAACGCGCTCCCGAGGTTGAAGAGGCCGTCGGAACTCCCGAAGGCATACGGCACCATCGCTCCCGTCAGGACGATCGTCTTGTCGAGCTGCGCCTCGGCCAGCAGGCGGGCCGTCTGCGCCATGGTGTCGGTGCCGTGCGTGATGACGATGCGTGGCAACTCGCACTGGCGGCAGTGATCGAGGATGAGCGCCCGATCGGCGTCGGTCATCTCGAGCGAGTCGATCATCATGAGGGTGCGCATCGACACCGGCACGCGGCACCGGCCGGCGCGGAGCATCTCGGCGAGGTGCGTGTCCTTGAAGTACAGCCGTCCGTTGATCTCGTCGTATTCCTTGTCGAAGGTGCCGCCGGTGACCAGCACGCGGATCTCGGTCGTGGGCATGGCGCGTATTCTAACGCCGCGCGTCGCAGAAACTGCGCGTGGCGCGTCGCGGCGACGTACGCAGGCCCCGCCTGCGCCTCGCGGCGTCGTCGCGAAAGATGCCGGAATCGTGGGCGATGGTTCCGGCGCGGGCGTTGCGTGCGTGGCGGGGATGACCAGCGATCCGCGGCACGTCCTGGGACTCGATGGTGAAGAGGCGGCGGCGCTCGAACTCGAGCGGCGTGGCTACGAGATCGTCGCGCGCCGGTATCGCACGCGGCTCGGCGAACTCGACATCGTCGCCCGCGACGGCGGCGTCCTCGTGTTCGTCGAGGTCAAGACGCGGAGCACCCCGGCCTTTGGCGACGGCCTCGAGGCGATCACGGCCGACAAGCGGCGCCGCCTGGTGCGCATGGCGCACGAGTACCTGTGGATCAACGGCCTGGCCGACGAGGCCTGCCGCTTCGACGTCGTTGCCATCGATGTCAGGGGGCTGGGGCGCCAGCGCCGCCTTGTCGCCGACGTCATTGCCGGCGCCTTCGAGGAAGGGGAGTAGCACGGGGGGCGGGCGACGGCGTCGAGCCGACACGGCGACGCGTTCGTTGACGACGGCTATGGCGATCCCTTGCAACCGTTTCACGGGCTGTGTTAATCTCTTCGGGCGTCGCGGCAACGGGGCGGGAATAACTCAGTGGTAGAGTGCGACCTTGCCAAGGTCGAAGTCGCGGGTTCGAATCCCGTTTCCCGCTCCAACTCTCCCCTCGCCGCAACCGCCCGCACCGTATCCCGACATCGCGTGACCGGCGCCGTCGCCAAGTGGTAAGGCAGAGCTCTGCAAAAGCTCCATCCCCGGTTCGAATCCGGGCGGCGCCTCCAACATGACCGTGATTCCTGCTCCCGCTCCCGCGCGTAACGTCCTCGGCGATCCCCTTCAGCCGTGCAGCATCCGACCCCTCACGGGGTTCTTCCGCACGGGGTGTTGCGATTCCGGGCCCCAGGACCGCGGGCTGCACCTCGTCTGCGCGGTCATGACCGACGCGTTCCTCATGTTCTCGCAGTCGCGCGGCAACGACCTCGTGACCCCCATGCCCGCGGCCGGATTCCCCGGCCTCAAGGCCGGCGACCGCTGGTGCCTGGCGCTGCCGCGCTGGGTCGAGGCGCTCGAAGCCGGCGTCGCGCCGAAAATCGTGCTGGCGGCCACCAACGAGGCGGTGCTCGAATCGGTGCCGCTCGACGTCCTGCTCGCCAACGCCATCGACATCTCGTAGGACGCGGCGGCTCGCGGGCCGCGACGCGTCGCAGGCACTTGCCGTCTGTCGAGCAGAGGCCTATGCTCTGCCGCGGGCGATGCACATCCTGATCGGCGTTCACGGGTTTCCCCCGCTCGAAAACGGCGGGGCCGAACGGCGTGCCGAGCGCACCGCGCTCGGGCTCGTGTCGAGGGGCCATCGCGTCACCGTGC
>JAEUQQ010000606.1 GCA_016789685.1 Acidobacteriota bacterium
GCCGTCGATCACGTCACCTCGCTCTCGACCGACCTGCTGCCGCTCGTGCAGCCGGTGTTCGAGGCCCTGGCCTTCGGCACGGTCGCCACCAGCGCCGATCATGCGCGGGCGATGGGATTCCTGCGCGCCGGTGACCGTGTCAGCATGAACCGCGATCGCATCATCGCCGACGCCCGCGACCTCGCCCTGACGCTGGCCCGCGGCGGCTACCAGGCACCGCTCGTGCGTTCGCGCATCGCGGTGGGCGGCGACGCCGTGCTCGCGCCGCTCAAGCTCGGCGTGCACCTGGCCTGGCGCGGTGGGCGCATCAGCGATCACGACAAGCTGGTGGGCACCAGGCTCGCGACGATCATCGCGGGCGGCGCATCGCCGCATCCGAGGTTCATCACCGAGCAGCAGTTGCTCGACCTCGAGCGCGAGGCGTTCCTGAGCCTCTGCGGCGAGCGCAAGACCCTCGAGCGCATCCAGCACACGCTCAAGACCGGCAAGCCGCTGCGGAACTGACCCCACGCCCCGGGATCGAGGCCGGCCGACGTAGACGGCCATCGATCCCGGGCCGACCGAATCCGATTGACGCGCAGGCATGCGAAAGGCTGACTGGTGATCGACCTCGGCGACGGCAACCCGATCGTGATCGTGCCCGGCATCCAGGGCCGCTGGGAGTGGATGACTCCGGCCGTCGAGGCACTCGCCGCGAGCGGCCGCGTCGTCACCGGCTCGCTCTGCGGCGAGCCCAACAGCGAGGTGCGCCTGGTGTCGTCGATGGGCTTCGACGCGCATGTGTCGCTGCTCGACCATTGGCTCGACCGCGCCGGCCTCGATCGCGTGACGCTGTGCGGCGTGTCGTTCGGCGGATGGGTCGCGCTGCGCTACGCGGTCGCGCGGCCGGAGCGCGTGCGGGCGCTCGTGTTCGCGTCGACGCCCGGGCCTGGCTTCCAGCCCGATGCGCGCCAGCAGCGCTACATCCGCACGCCCAACCTCGCCCTGCCGCTCTTCGTGCTCACGTCGCGCGAGCGCATGCGGCGCGAGGTGAAGGCGGCCTTCCCCGAGGTGCGCGATCGCTTCCACTTCACGCGCCTGCAGCTCTCGCGCATGGCGCGGGCGCCGATCTCGCCGTCGCTGATGGCGCGCCGCATGAAGCTCGCGCTGCAGGAGGACTTCGCCGGCGACGCGCGCCAGGTGCGCGTGCCCACGCTGGTCATCACCGGTGAGCGTGGCCTCGATCGCGTGGTCCCGATCGAGAGCACCCACGAATACCTGTCGCTCATCCCGCACGCCACCGCCACGGTCATCGAGCGTACCGGCCATATCGGCTGCGTGACGCGCCCCGACACGTTTGCGTCGCTCCTGCGCACCTTCGATGCCGAGGTTCGTATCGGCGCACCGGCCTCGGTGGCCGCGAGGATTCACTGATGATCGTCGACCTGTCGGGCCCCGCCGGACGCCTCGAGGCCGTGATCGACCTGCCGGCTGACGCGCTGCGCGCGGCCGTCGTGCTCGCGCATCCGCACCCCGAGTTCGGGGGATCGATGCGCTCGCGCGTGGTCCACGAAGCCGCCAAGGGCATGAACCGCGCCGGCTGCGCCGTCCTGCGTTTCAACTTCCGCGGGGTCGGCACGAGTGCGGGCCGCTTCACGGGCGGCGACGGCGAGGTGCGCGACATGATTGCCGCCCTCGACCTGATGCAGTCGCGCCATCCCGACCTCCCGCTCTGGACGGCCGGCTATTCGTTCGGCGCGTGGGTCGCCCTGGCGACCGGTGCGGCGCACCCGGCCGTGTCGGCCCTGGTCGGCATCGCGCCGCCGCTCGACGCCCACGACTTCTCGATGGTCGCCGGTGCCGGCAAGGCGGTCTTCCTGGTGCATGGCGAAGACGACGACCTCATCGACGTGAAGGAAGTGCGGCGCTTCTACGCGACGCTGCCAGAGCCGCGCGAACTGGTGACCATCGGCCACGCCGACCATGCCTTCGACGGGCAGGCCGGCGAAGTCGGTGACGCGCTCTACGAACTCTTGAGTGACTTTTCCGCGTGATCGCACGCGTCTACGGGAGCCACGCATCATGAACGACGCAGTCATCGTCTCTGCCGTGCGCACACCGGTGGGCAAGGCGCCCAACGGCTCGCTGCGGACGACCCGCCCCGACGACCTCGCCGCCCTTGTCATCGGCGAAGTCCTGAAGCGGGCCCCGCACCTCGACCCCGCGCTCGTCGACGACGTCATCCTCGGCTGCGCGATGCCCGAAGGCGAGCAGGGGCTCAACGTGGCGCGCATCGCGAGCCTCCGCGCCGGCGTGCCGGTCTCGGCCTCGGCCGTGACAGTCAATCGTTTCTGCTCGTCGGGCCTGCAGGCCATTGCCTACGCGGCCGAGCGCATCATGTGCGGCTTCGCCGAGGTCGCGATCGCGGGCGGCACGGAGTCGATGAGCCTGGTGCCGATGGGCGGGAACAAGATCGCGCCCAACCCGGCGCTCGTCGACAGCTATCCCGACGTGTACCTCTCGACGGGCCTCGTCGCCGAGAACCACGCGCGCGAGTCGTCGATCTCGCGCGAGGCGCAGGACGCGTTCTCGGTCGCCAGTCACCAGAAGGCCATCGCCGCCATCGAGGCGGGCCGCTTCAAGGACGAGACCATCGCCGTCCCCGTGCGCACGCTCGTGGCGGGAGGCAAGAAGCCGGCGGTCGTCGAGACGCTGTTCGACACCGACGAGGGGCCCCGGCGCGACACGTCGCTCGAGGCGCTCGCCCGCCTGCGGCCCGCGTTCCACGTCAACGGCACCGTCACCGCGGGCAACTCGTCGCAGACGAGTGACGGCGCCGCCGCGGTCGTCGTCATGTCGGCATCGAAGGCGCAGGCGCTCGGCCTGACGCCCCTGGCGCGCTTCGTGGCGTACGCGACCGCGGGCGTCGAGCCCGAACGGTTCGGCATCGGCCCGGTGCCGGCCATCAACAAGGCGCTCAAGCTCGCGGGCCTCACGCTCGACCAGATCGACCTCATGGAACTCAATGAGGCGTTTGCGGCACAGGCACTGGCGTGCCTCGCCGAACTCCCGATCGATCCCGGGAAGGTGAACGTCAATGGCGGCGCCATCGCGCTCGGGCACCCCCTGGGTTGCACCGGGGCGAAGCTGACCGCCTCGCTGCTCTACGAGATGCCGCGGCGCAACGCCCGCTACGGCATTGTCTCGATGTGCGTCGGCGGCGGCATGGGCGCCGCCGGGATATTCGAACGGCTGTAGTTCAGCACGCCGGGGCCGAGCCTGGCGGCCGTGGCCGTGGCCACGCCGACGAGGCACTCCTCTGGCAGGGCACGGGATGCACGGCTCGCCGGCCAACCGGCCGGGGGCGACCAGGAGACACGGGGAACGAACCATGACGACCGCACTGGCAACTGCCGCCCCGAAGGGCGGCGCGTGGCTGCTCGAAGGCACTGCGCACGACACCGTGTTCACGCCGGAGCGCATGAACGACGAGCACAAGATGATGGCGCGGACGACCAGCGACTTCGCGCTCAACGAGGTGATCCCCGTCCTCGATCGCCTCGAGAACAAGGAGTGGGCCCTCAGCAAGGCCCTCGTCCATCGCTGCGGTGAACTCGGGCTGATGGGCACCGACACCCCCGAGGAGTACGGCGGCCTCGATCTCGACAAGGCGAGTTCGCTCATCGTCGCCGAGAACATCGCCAAGGCCGCATCGTTCACGGTGACCTTCGGCGCGATGACGGGCCTGTCGATCATGCCGCTGCTGCTGTTCGGCAACGACGCACAGCGCAGGAAGTACCTGCCGAAGCTGATCTCGGGCGAGTGGGCCGGTGCCTATGCGCTGTCGGAATCGGGATCGGGCTCGGACGCCCTCGGCGCCAGGGCGCGCGCCGTCAGGCGCGACGACGGATCCTACGTCCTGAACGGCGAGAAGATGTGGATCTCGAACGCGTCGTTCGCCGACCTCATCATCGTCTTCGCCAAGGTCGACGGCGAGCACTTCACCGCGTTCATCGTCGAGCGGACGTTCCCCGGCGTGAGCTCGGGCAAGGAAGAGCACAAGCTCGGCATCCACGGCTCGTCGACGGCGCCGATCATCCTGCAGGACGCCATCGTGCCCGCCGAGAACGTGCTCGGCGAGATCGGCAAGGGCCACAAGGTCGCCTTCGAGGTCCTCAACTACGGACGCTTCAAGCTCGGCGCGATGTGCAGCGGCGGCGCCAAGGCCGTGATCGGCGAAGCCGCCAAGTACGCGTCGACCCGCAAGCAGTTCGGCGTCTCGATCTCGACCTTCGGCGCCATCAAGCACAAGCTGGGCGAGATGACGCTGCGCACCTACGGCGTCGAGAGCATGATGTACCGCCTCGCCGGCCTGATCGAGGAAGCCAAGGCCGCCGGCACGGGCAGCCACGCGCAGAACCTGCGCGACGCCCTCGAGGAGTTCGCCTCGGAGTCGTCGATCGCCAAGGTCGCCGGCAGCGAGGTCATCGACTACGTCATCGACGAGAACGTGCAGATCCACGGGGGCAACGGCTTCGTCACCGACTATCCTGCCGAGCGCCACTACCGCGACGCCCGGGTCAACCGCATCTTCGAGGGGACCAACGAGATCAACCGGCTGCTGATTCCCGGGATCCTCATCAAGCGCGCGGTGAAGGGCGAACTCAAGCTGATCCCGGCCGCGATGGCGCTGCTCGACGAGGTGATGTCGCCGGCCCTGGCCGAGCCTCCCGGTGACGGCACCCTCGAAGCCGAGCAGGCGGCGGTCGTGGCCTTCCGCAAGGTGGCGCTGTTGATCCTCGGGGCCGCCATGCAGAAGTACATGCAGAAGATCAGCGACGAGCAGGAGGTGCTGATGCACGTCGCCGACATCATGATCGACGCCTACACGGCCGAGAGCTCGGTGCTGCGGGCGCTCGACGCCGACGCGCGGCGGCTGCCCAATGCCGTGCTGCACGTCGATGCCGCGCGCGCGATCGTGAGCGACGCGGCCGCCCGCATCGAGGCCAACGCCAAGAGTGCGCTGGCGGCGATGGCCGACGGCGACATGCTGCGGACGCAACTCGCGGCGCTTCGCCGCGTCCTCAAGGTCACGCCCGTCAACACCGTGACGATCCGGCGCGCCCTGGCCGACGCCACGGTGGAGCGCGGATCGTATATCTTTGGGTGATGCATCTCTCGACCCGGGCACGGCGCGCGCCGGCCAGACACCGCTGGTTGGGGCTCGTCGTGCTCGGGCCGTTCCTGTGCACCGCCGCGTGCACACCCAATACCGACGAGGCGCGGCCGTACGCGGAGCGCATCGCCGAACGCCGGGCCATGGTCGACGAGTTCCTGAACTCGGCCGACAGTCCCATCCTGCCGGCGACCCGCGCCGAGTTCCTCCCCCTCTCGTACTTCGCCATCGACGAGGCGTACGTGGCCTCGGCCGAACTGGCGGCATCGCAGCGTGAGCCGGCGTTCGAGATGCCGACCTCGACCGGCCAGCGCCGGCAGATGCGGCGAGCCGGCGCGCTGAAGTTCGCGCTCAAGGGGCAACCGCTCGAACTCACGGCCTTCGTCGAAGCCGACGCGGCCGACATGCGCCGCCTGTTCGTGCCCTTCGGCGACCGCACGAACGGCACCGAGACGTACGCCGCGGGCCGCTATCTCGACCTCGATCGCACGCCCACGGGGCTGTACGAGGTCGATTTCAACAAGGCGTATCACCCGTACTGCTACTACAACCCGACGTACGACTGCCCGTACCCTCCGGCCGAGAACCGCTTGCCGATGCCCATCCGCGCGGGCGAGCGCATCAGGCCGTCGCGTTAGGCACGGCCCCCGAGCCTCCCCAGCCGATCATGCCAACTTCACGCCTCGCCGCCGTCGTGTTCGACTTCGACGGAGTCATCGCCGACAGCGAACCCATCCACTTCACCGCCTTTCGCGACGTCCTCGCATCGATCGACATTGCCCTGAGCGAGGCCGACTACTTCGAGCGTTACCTGGGGTACGACGATGACGGCGCGTTCCGGGCGGTGAGCGCCGACCGCGGCCGCACGCTGGGCGACGCCGAGATCGCGCGGTTGATCGCCCGCAAGGGCGAGGTGCTGCTCGACCAGTTGAGCGAACCGCACGTGCTCTTCCCGGGGGCGCGCGCCTGCCTGGAGCGATTTGCCGCCGTGGTGCCCGTGGCGATCGCGTCGGGTGCGCGGCGCGAGGAGATCGAACTGGTCCTGCGGGCCAACGACCTGACGAAGCTCGTGGCGGTCATCGTGGGCGCCGGTGAGACGCCCCGCAGCAAGCCCGCGCCCGATCCCTACGTGCGCGCCACGCAGTTGCTGACGCCGCTGGCGCGGCACAACGTTTCGATCGCCCCATCGGCGTGCGTGGCCGTCGAGGACTCGCGCTGGGGGCTCGCCTCGGCGCGTGCGGCGGGCCTGCGGACCGTGGCCCTGACCACCTCCTACGAACGTTCCCTGCTCGGCGATGCCGACGTGGTCGTCGACTCGCTCGACGAGTTGACGCTGTCGATGGCCGACGCGCTGGTGGTGTAGCGCGCAGGCGCCCCGGATGCTGACCACGGACGACATCCGCGAGTTCCTCGACGCGGCCCGGAGTCCGGTCGATGGCGACGTGATTCGCGCGGCGCTCGTGCTGCCGCGGATCGAGCGTGGCCAGTACGACACCGCGCCAACGCTCAGGCAGATCACGCGGCTCGGGGCCATCGCGACGGTCCGCATCGAGCGGCTCGGCGATCACCCGTCGCCCCAGGCGCAGGTCGACGCCCTCAATGCCCTGCTCTTCGAAGACGAGGGATTCCACGGAAACATCCCCCAGTACGAAGATCCCCGCAATTCGTTCCTGCCAGACGTGCTCGAGCGGCGGACCGGGCTGCCGATTGCCCTGGCTGTCGTCTACGTGGAGGTCGGGCGCCGGGCGGGCGTGCCCCTCCAGGGCGTGAACTTCCCCGGGCACTTCCTGGTCAGGCACCGCTCGGGCCGCCGCAGCGCGGAACGCGACCTGATCGTCGATCCGTTCCACGGTGGCGCCATCCTCGGACCCTCGGATCTGCGGGCGCTGCTGCGCAAGGTCGCGGGTGAAGACGCCGCGTTCGATCGGCGGCTGCTGGTCGAGGCATCAGACCGCGACACCCTGGTGCGGATGACGACCAACCTGAAGCGTACCTACGTGTCGCTCCGGGCCTACGCGCATGCACGCGCAGCCACCGACCTGCTGCTCGCGCTGGATCCCCTGTCGGTCGGCGAACTCCGCGACCGCGGGCTGCTGGCCTACCACCTGCGCGACTTCGCGCCGGCGCTGCGCGACCTCGAGGGTTACCTGGCGGCTGCGTCGCGGTCGGGCGGGCCGGTCGACGAAGAACAGCGCGAGGAGTACCAGCAGGTCTGGGAGCACGTGAAGGCCCTCCGCCGGCGGGTCGCGGGATTCAACTGACGCTGGCCGGCCCATGACGGGCCATCCCCCGGTCCGTCCTTGGTCAGCGACCGTTCGCGGCCGCCGACTGCCGTTCGGTCCCACGGATCCCGGATCTTTGAATCCCCGATCCAACGATCCGGTCTTTCCGCCCCGATCGAGACGCGTTCCATCAACCTCTGGTAGTATTTCGCCACTTTCTCAGCTGGTGCTGACTGGCACGCCTGCTGCAACTTCGCTGGCGTTCACCTTTGTCAGACGTGTGCCAGCCGGCGCTTCGGCGCCGGCCGGCGAGTTTCAGTCGTCGTCCGCGGCGGCCGGGGCTGGTTCGAATCTGGATCCGGGGACGGAGTCGCTCCCCGGTCTGTGTGTCCCCGGAGGGTCCCCCCCCGGCCGGGTCCACAAGGAGGCTTGGATGCGTTACCGATTGTTTGGGCTGCTGGCGGCGTGCCTGTTCGCGATCGCGGGCAGTGCATCGGCGCAGGTGCAGACCGGTGAAATCTTCGGCAAGGCGGCCGACGGCTCTGGCGCCATTCTCCCCGGCGTGTCGGTCACGGTGTCGGGGCCGACGCTGCTGCAGCCGCGCACGGCGACGACGACCGATTCGGGCTCGTACCGCTTCCCGCAGCTGCCGATCGGCACGTATGACGTGAAGTTCGAGCTGGCCGGCTTCAAGACGATCGTGCGCCAGGGCGTGCGGATCGAACTCGGCTTCACGGCGCAGATCAATGCCGCGATGGAAGTGTCGGCCGTCGAAGAGACGATCACCGTCACGGGCGAGAGCCCCATCGTCGACGTCAAGGAAACCGGCACCGGCACGGCGTTCAGCAACGAGCAGTTGCAGAACATCCCGTCGGCCCGTGATCCGTGGGTCATGCTCGAGCGCACCCCCGGCATCACGATGGACCGCACGAACGTCGGCGGCAGCCAGTCGGGCCAGCAGTCGGGCTACGTCTCGCGCGGCTCGTCGACCGGCAATAACAAGTGGATGGTCGACGGCGTCGACGTCACCGACATGGCCGCCACCGGTGCCTCGCCGGTGTACTTCGACTTCGATGCGTTCGACGAAATGCAGATCTCGACGGGCGGCAACGACGTCACGCAGCAGACCGGCGGCGTCGGCATCAACATCGTCACCAAGAGCGGCACCGATCGCTTCAAGGGATCGGCGCGCTATTTCGTGACCGACGACAAGTTCGAGGCCGACAACCTCACCGACGAGATCAAGCAGCAGGGCGCGGGCTCGGGTGCGCCGATCCAGAACATCAAGGACATCGGGTTCGAGGTGGGCGGGCCGCTCTGGCGGGGCCGCGCGTGGTTCTGGGGCGGCTACGGCAAGCAGGACATCAAGGTCGGCGTCGTGAACTTCTTCAAGAAGGTCTCGGGGTGCCCGACGACGGCGGCGCAGGCCGCGCTGCTCGACACGAAGACCGTCCGCAACTGCCTGTCGACCGACCTGACGGTGCTCGAGAACTACAACATGAAGGCGAGCGCGCAGGCGTTCAAGGGCAACAAGGTCACCTGGCACAGCTACTACGCCGACAAGTCGCGCAACGCGCGCGACGCGTCTGACACGCGCCCGCTCGAAACGACCTACGTGCAGGCCGGCCCCGTGTGGACACACAAGTTCAGCGACCAGCAGATCTTCACCGACCGCTGGCTCGGCGAGGTCCAGGTCGCCCATGTCGGCGGCGGCTTCGAACTCGGCCCGCAGAGCGACGACCTGCTCGACGTGCAGCCCCTGTTCGACATCGCGTCGGGCCGCTACGAGCGCGCGTTCACCAACTACTCGTTCTTCGATCGCCCGGCGTTCTCGGTCGACGGCACGACCAACTACTTCCTGCCGGGCGCACTTGGCGGCGACCACGCCTTCAAGCTCGGGTTCAAGTACCGCGACACGCCGTCGGAAACCAACACGGTCTACGCAGGCGGCGTGCGTGCCGAGGTGAGAAACGGCGTTCCCGAGCGTGCGACCTTCTCGCGCAACTCCTCGACGTTCTACGGGTTGGTCAACACCAGCGTCTTCGCGCAGGACACGTACACCCGCGGCCGCAGCACCCTGCTCGTGGGCTTCCGGTACGACCGGCAGGACGATGAGGCGAAGGCCTCCGAAGTGGCGGCCAACAGGTTGCTGCCCGCGCGCCTACCGGCCATCGCGTTCAGCGGAGCCGACGCAGGGGTGGTCTGGAGCGACTTCTCGCCGCGCGTCGGCTACACCTTCGATCTGGGTGGTAACGGCCGCACTGTCATCAAGGTCAACTACGCCAGGTACTACGGCCAGATGGGGCCTGGCACGGCGTCGAGCCCGCTGAACCCCCTGACCGCCGCGCAGATCACCCACCCGTGGACCGACACGAACGGCGATCGGCAGGTACAGGTGGGCGAGGTGAACCAGAACACAATCATCTCGTTCGCAGGCAACTACGACCCGAACAACCCGAGCGCGTTGAGCACGCCGAACACCGTCGACGTCGACCTCAAGAGCGACACGACCGATGAGTTCATCGTCGGCCTCGACAAGCAGATCGGCCGCGACATCGCAGTGGGTGGTTCGTACATCTACCGCAAGTACGGCCGTTTCAACTGGGACGACCGCGTCGGCCTGACTAGCGCGAACTACCAGCCTGTGTTGTACCAGGCCCCGAATTGCCCCACTCAGGCAACCTGCCCGACGGTGACCTACTACCAGCCGAACATCCCCCTGCCCGCGGCGATCGTGCGGACGAACCAGCCGGGCCGCGAACGCAAGTTCAACGGATTTGAACTGACGGCCCGCAAGCGGTATTCGAACCGCTGGATGGCGGACGTGAGCTACGCCTTCAACAACGCGAAGGACTACTGGGACGAAGTCAACGGGATCGAAGACCTCACGAACCTCTCGAACCTCAACGGCTACCAGTACGCCGTCGAGGCAGGCGGGTCGGGTATCGACAACGTGTTCGTCAATGCCAAGTGGCTCTTCAAGGCGAGCGGCATGTACTCGTTCCCGTGGGACATCAACGTGGCCGCGAACTACAACGCGCGGCAGGGGTACCTGTTCCCGCAGGCCGTCCTGTCGCCGACGCGCGCCAATCGTGTGGGCACGGTCAACGTGCTGCTCGAGCCGTACGGCGAGAGCCGTCTCGACATGCTCCAGACCCTCGACTTCAACGCGTCGAAGAGCTTCCGCCTCTTCAATCGCGTGTCGCTGAAGGGCAGCGTGGACGTCTTCAACGTCGGCAACGTCAACACCGTGCTGTCGCGCCGCCGCATCCAGAACGCGTCGAACGCGAACTTCGTCAGCGGCATCACTGCGCCGCGCGTGATTCGCTTCGGCATCCGGATGAGTTTCTAGGCTGAGCGAGGCCGAAAGGCCAAGTCGAAGCCCGCCCTGAGCGAGGCCCGAAGGGCCGAGTCGAAGGGAGCGAGGCCCGAAGGGCCGAGTCGAAGGGTCGCAGGGACAGGACGGGCGGGATGGTTCACCCCATCCCGCCCGTTCTGCTGTACGCCTGCGGATCCGACGCGAATCGCATAAGATCCTCCCGCCCGATGCCGCTGCTCTCGATCCTCGTCCCCGTCTACAACGAAGCCCGCACCGTCGCCGAGGTTCTCGAACGGCTCGCCGTGATCGCGCTGCCGTGCGAGCGCGAGGTCGTCGTCATCGACGACGGCTCGAGCGACGGGACATACGAGGTGCTCGAGCGGTATCGCGACGTGGCGCCGTTCCGCATCCTCCACGCGGCGAAGAACGGCGGCAAGGGCAGCGCCATCCGGTTGGGCCTGGCGCAGGCGCGCGGCGAGATCATCGCGATCCAGGACGCCGACCTCGAACTCGACCCGGCCCAGATCGCCGCGCTCGTCGAACCCATCCTGGCCGGCGAAACCGACGTGGTCTTCGGCTCGCGTTTCCTCGAGAAGACCAGCACGGCCCCGTTGAAGACCGTGCTCGCGAACCGGTTCCTCACGCTCGTGACCAACGTGCTGTTCGGGGCCGCCATCACCGACATGGAAACCTGCTACAAGGTCATGCGCACGACGACCGCGCGCTCGCTCGACCTGCAGGCCAGCCGGTTCGACATCGAGCCGGAAATCACCGCGACGCTCCTCAAGCGCGGGCATCGCATCGTCGAACGGCCGGTGCGCTTCGAGCCGCGGTCGCGGGCCGCCGGCAAGAAGATCGGCTGGAAGGACGGCGTCGCGGCGATCGGCGAACTCGTGAAGCACCGCGTCAGGTCGTGATGGCGCGCTGGCTGGCGGTCGGCCTCGCGGCGGCGGTGGTCGCGTTCGCCATCCGCTTCGGCACGTTCGCGGCCGGCGGGTCCGATTCCTATTGCTACGTCGAGCAGGCAGAGCGTTGGGCTGCGGGGACGATGACGAGCCCGGTTGCGCCAGGCGAGACATTCCCGTGGACGAACGTGCCGCTCTCGCTGGCGCCGACCGGGTTCATTCCGAGTGCTGTCCACCAGGGTGCGATCGCGCCGATCTGCCCCGCCGGCCTTTCGCTCGCCATGGCCGTCCCGCTGACGCTCGGCCTTCCGCGGACGAGCGTGTTTTACGTGGTTCCGTTGTGCGCGGGCCTCGCCGTGTGGTCGGTGTTCGCCGTCGGCCGCAGGCTGGTGCCTGACTGGGCCGCGTTGCTCGGGGCCGGCGTGGCGGCAACGACACCGGTGTTCCTGTTCCAGTCGCTGCAGCCGATGAGCGACGTGCCGGCGGCTGCGCTGTGGACGCTCGCGCTGGCGCTGGTTGGGCGCTCGCGCCGCCTGGCGTTCTGCAGCGGGCTTGCCGTCGGGGCGGCGATCCTCGTGCGTCCGAACCTGGCCCCGCTGGCCGGGATCATCGGCCTCTACCTCCTGGCGAGCGGAGCACGGTCAGAGGCGCGCGCCAATGAGCAGCCAGCCGGGATCGCGGGCGGGGAGCCGCTGGCAACACGCACGCGTCGAACGCCTGGTGCAGGGTGGCGTCAGGCGATTGCTGATGCTGCTGCGTTCTCGCTCGGCGTCGTCCCTGGCATCGTGGGCGTTGCGTGGGTCAACGACGTGCTGTATGGGGCACCGCTGTCGTCGGGATACGGCTCGCTCGAGGAGCTGTTTTCGTGGGCAAACGCGCGAGCGAACCTGTGGCGCTATCCGTCGTGGGCGGCGACAACGGCGTCGCCGTTGCTGGTGCTGGCGCTCGCGGCACCGGCCGTCGTCCGCGACCGCGGCTATGCCTGGCTCCTGCTGGCGTTTGTCGTGGGGGTGGTTGCGCTCTATCTGCCGTATGTAGCGTTCGACAACTGGACGTATCTGCGGTTCCTGTTGCCCGGCCTGCTGCCGGCGATCTCGCTGGCGATGGCGGCGGTTGCCTGTGTGGCGGCGGTCAGGCTCGGCTCGAAGGCGGCGGTTGGCGCGACGATGCTGGCGGCGGCCTGGGGTGGCTGGCAGTTGCATCGCGGCGATGCGCTCGACCTGCTTACGCGGGCACGCGAGGAGCATCGCTTCATCGTGACCGGCCGCTTTGCCGGCGACGCGCTTCCGCCCGATGCCCTGGTGTTCACGATCTGGCAGAGTGGCAGCGTCCGGTACTACGGGAATCGCCTGACGGTGGTGTGGGACGCCCTCGCGCCCGCCGAACTCGACCCGGCGATCGACGCGTTGCTGGCGCAGTCGCGAGACGCCGTGCTGGTGCTCGACGCGTTCGAACGCGAGATGTTCAAGGCGCGTTTTGCGGGCGCGAGCCGGTTCGCGGGACTCGACTGGCCTCCGCTGGCCCGCGTGGGTCTGGCGCCGACCGCGGTGACCGTGTGGCGTTTCGCGGATCGCGCCCGCTACGAATCCGGCGCCCGCCTCGACACCCTGCTGGTACGGTAGGGGTCACATCTTTCTTCATCACATTTTGCACGCTGTGTCCCCCGTATTGGTACCGGCACGATGTCGGTACTGGTACAGGGGTCAGAGCATGCGAAAAGCGATGAAGATAGATGTGACCCCCTCTGGACGGGCGTCAGGTCGCCGCCGACGCGGGGCCACGTCTTGAAAAATGCTGCAATGAAAGACGTGACCCCGCCGCGCTAGGCGATGGTGCTGAACTCCTCGTACAGCTTCGCCGAGGCGACGATGCCGCGCTGGAAGTTGTCGAGATCGAGCTTCTCGTTCGGCGCGTGAATGCGATCGTCGGGCAAGCCGACGCCGAACAGCACGCTTGGCAGGCCGAGGATGTCCTGGAACGTCGCCACCACCGGAATCGACCCGCCTTCGCGCGTGTACACCGGCGACTTCCCGAACCCGAACTCGATCGCCCGTCCGGCCGCCTGCACGTACGGGTTGTCGAGCGACGCCTTCCACGCCTTGCCGCCGTGCATCCGCGTGAGCTTCAGCTCGACCGACTTCGGCGCGATGTCGCGGATGTACGCCTCGAACAGATCGCCGATCTTCTCGGGATGCTGGTTGGGCACCAGCCGCATGCTCACCTTGGCCATCGCCACGGCGGGCAACACCGTCTTGGCGCCCTCGCCCGTGAACCCTGACAGCAACCCGTTGATCTCGACCGTCGGACGCGCCGTGATCCGCTCGAGCGTCGAATACCCCGTCTCGCCGAACAGCTTCGGCGCGCCGAGTTCCCTGGCCCATCGCTTCTCGTTGAACGGCAGCTTCTTGAACTCCGCCCGCTCGGCCTCGGTCAGGTCGACCACGTCGTCGTAGAAGCCGGGAATCCTGATCCGGCCGCTCCGATCCTTGAGCTGCGTCAGCATGTTGGCCAGCGCCATCGCCGGATTCACCACGCCGCCGCCGAACTGCCCACTGTGCAGGTCGGTGTTCGATCCCCGCAGGTCGATCTGGAAGTACGACAGCCCGCGCAACCCGTAACAGATCGACGGCACGCCGCGCTCGAACATCGCGGTGTCGCTGATCAGCACGACGTCGGCCGCCAGCAGGTCCTTGTGCGACGCGATGAACTCGTCGAGGTTCTTGCTGCCGACTTCTTCTTCGCCCTCGAGCAGGATCTTGAAGTTCACCGGCAGGGCG
The DNA here is from genome assembly GCA_016789685.1 of Acidobacteriota bacterium. GTDB lineage: Bacteria > Acidobacteriota > Vicinamibacteria > Vicinamibacterales > JAFNAJ01 > JAEUQQ01. The sequence goes on from JAEUQQ010000606.1 coordinate 14,379, forward strand.
CCGACGGTCTTCAGGTACGCCTCGAGCGCCTTGAAGTGCATGAAGACCTGGCCCTTGTCGTCGGCCGATCCGCGTGCGAACAGCGCGCCGTCGCGCACCGTGGCCTCGAACGGCGGCGTCTGCCACAGGTCGATCGGATCCACGGGCTGCACGTCGTAGTGCCCGTAGAACAGCACGGTCTTGCCCCCGGGCGCCCCGAGCCACTCGGCGTACACGATGGGGTGTCCGGGCGTTTCGTTGATCTCGGCGCGCTGCATCCCGATGCGGATGAGTTCGTCGCGGCACCATTCGGCGCAACGTCGCACGTCGCCGGCATGCTCGGGCAGTGCGCTCACGCTGGGGATGGCGAGCAGCGTCTTCAGTTCGTCGATGAACGTGTCGTGCCGTGTGTTGATGAAATCGATGACAGGTGTCTGCATGGCCCTTCTCGATGACAACGTCCGCGCCCTCGCGCGGATCCGGATGAACGAACGGTGCGGCTCAGCCCTGGTGGTGCGGCACGTCGATCGGCAGGTCGTCGCGGTCGCCCCACTCCTTCCACGATCCGACATAGGAACGCACGTCGCGGTACCCCAGCAGGCGCAACGCCAGGTAGCTGTGGGCGGCGCGATAGCCGCCCTGGCAATACGTGAACACCGGCCGGTCGGCGGTCACGCCCGCCGCTGCGTACATCTCGCGAAGCTCCGCGGCAGGCTTGAACGTCCCATCGTCCGCGAGGTTGTGCGTCCACTCGATGTGCACGGCGCCAGGTACGGCGCCACCCCGCTTCGCACGCACCAGCGTGCCGTGGTACTCCCCGTCGGTCCGCGTGTCGAGCATCGCCGCGGCGGGATTCCCGAGCCCCTCGAGCATGTCGCGCCACGTCGCAAGGCGCGTCGCATCCTCGGCCTCGGGCCACGACGATGGCGTGGGCACCGCGGGCTCGCGGTCGATGCCGCCATCCGCCCGCAGCCACGCGGCCCATCCGCCGTCGAGCACGCGCACGTCCGGATGCCTGAAGTACTCGAGGAACCAGAAGGCCCGGGCCGCGCGCAACCCCGACGTCTCGTCGACGATGACCACGCTGCGCCCCGCGTCGACGCCGCGCAGCACGAACTGGTGATGGATCATCCACATGAACGCCTTGAGCGGCGCCGGGTCGGTGTCGATCAGGCTGACGCCCCACAGGTCGAGGTGCACGGCGCCCGGGACCGTGCCGCGCGCGAACTGCTCGGCTGGCCTGACATCGAGGACGAGTGGCGGAGTGCGGCTCCCCAGCGCCCGCACCAGCGCCTCGGCCGTGATCAGCAACTCAGGATGGACGTAGCCCTTCGGGTTCCCGCTCACGACAGGGGATTGTATAAGCGTTTGAGACCGGGAGCGCAGGGGTTCGCCACGCCCGACGCCGCCACTCGCCCCCCGGGCACCGGCCCGCGGGGACCTGGCACAGGAGCCCCTCGATCCACGCTACAAGTCGAGGCCGTAGACCTGCTCGCACAGCCGGGACAGGGTCTTGAGGTCGCGCGGCGACAGGTGCGCCGAGAAGCGCGCGTCGATCGCGTCGATCTCCGGGTCGAGCCGCGCGAGCAGGGCGAGTCCCTTCCGGGTGATGCGCGTGATCGACAGTCGGCGATCCTCGTCGGTACGCACGCGCTCGACGAGTTCACGCCGTTCGAGCCGATCGATCAACCGGGTCACATCTGGCGCCCGATCGACCATGCGCGACGCGATGTCACCGCGCGGGTAGCCGTCGGGATGCCGTCCGCGCAGGATGCGCAGCACGTTGTACTGCGCCTGCGTGAGGTCGTGCTCGACGCACGTGTGCTCGACCATCTGCCGCACATGGGCGGCCGCGACCATCAAGTTGAGCATGGCTTCGTGGGCCGGACTCTTGAACTGACGCTGCTTGATGCGTTCCTTGAGGATCTCGCCCATGGCGCGCCCATGATAACCCCTTCGACGGGCCCTTCGACTCGCTCGACCTGACGCCAGGGGCTCGCTCAGGGCGGGCCCTTCGACTCGCCCTTCGACTCGCCCTGCCTGACCCACCGGGGCTCGCTCAGGGCGGGCCTTCTCGCTTCTACAGTGGTCGCGACCAGCCTCGGGGGGATCACCGCAGGCGCCAGGTGTCGCTGTCGGGCAGGCGCTCCGCGCGGCCGTCTTCCTCGAGTTTCACGAGGTGCGCGAGCACGCTGTCGGCGGCGGCCTTGATCAAGGTCTCTGACACGCCGCGGTAGATGTCGGCGGCGATTCCGTGCGCGGTCGTTGGCTCGTGCGTCGAGAGGTAGTCGACAACCTGCCGCTCGCGCTGCAGTCGATGGCGGATGTAGTTGCGCAGCAGTGCGGCCGGGTTGTCGATGGGCGTGCCATGGGCAGGCAGAATCCGACGCGGCTGCAGGTCGAGCACGCGGTGCAGCGACCGCAGGTAGGCGCTCATGCTGCCGAAGCCCGACGCCGGGATGACCACCGAGCTGCCGTTGACGACGAGGTCGCCGCCAAACAGGGTACCGCTGCGCGGCTCGAGGAAGACGACGTGGTCGGGCGCATGCCCCGGGGTGTGCATCGTCCAGAGCCCGACGTTGCCGGCCGCCACGACCTGGTCATCGACAAGCGGCCGCCAGCCGGGATCGTGGAAGGCCGGGTCGCGCTCGGGCCAGAGGAACTTGTGGAAGCTGGCCTCGGGCCAGCGCTCGGCGATGGCACCGACGCCCGCGATGTGGTCGCTGTGGGCGTGGGTGACGAGGACGCGGTCGAGGCGGCCGCTCAACCCGAGCGCCTGCGCATCGTCGAGCGCGGCGGCAAGGGCGTCGAGGTGCTCGGGCTTGCCGACGCCGGCGTCAATCAGCGTGGTTTCACCGGCGAGAATGAGGTAGGTCCAGTTGCCCTTCCCGGTGAAGGGGCCGGGATTGTGGGCGTGCAGGGGGACGACGTGCATGGCGTGGGCATTATCGCCTGTACGCGACAACGCCCCCTTTCGGGGGCGAAGTTGGGATTTCGGCGGGTGTTACTGAGGATAACTTCTGTATAGGATGGCTGTTGACCGCAGGCAGGTGTTGCCTATGAGGCCTGTCGGGTCCCCCGCGCGAGAGGTCATCACGCGGCGGACTTGATGGGACTGACTTACGTGCGGACCGAAATCCCGAGACAGATTATGTGAAATCTTTCACAAGGCGTCAACAGGAAAAATGAACGGTCGTTCGGTGCGTGGTGTCATAGCCGATTCCCGGGGGGCCACGACGCCGCTGAAACGAGCAACAACGGCGAAACCGCCCGCCAGGCGCCGGCGGACGTCCCTGGCGATCCAGACGCCGGATATTCCTTATAACTCAATTTAGAACAAAGAGTTACAGTCTCCTCACCGCGTTCGGCCAGTCGCGCCACACCGGAACCCCACAGAAGTGCGTGCCCTCGGTACAGCGAGGCGAGATCAGCCCATTCCGGATCACGCACGGCGGGCCGAGATGCCGGCCAAGCCGCGGGTGACGTGCCTGCACCTGCTCCACCTCGTCCATCGAGGCCCGGTAGATCTCCTCTTGCGCGTTGAAGCACGTCCGCATCGTCCACTTGTGGACGAGCGCGATCAGCGGCCCCGACTCGATGAACCTGACGGCCGTGGCGTTTGGCAGCACGTACAACGCCAGCTCGCGCGGCACGCCCAGAGACAGCAGGCGGTCGCGCGCCGCCCATGCCCGCGCCACCTGGGCCTCGAACTCGGCGCGCGCCGCGGGATTCGCCGCGATCAACTGCGGCATCACCACGTCGGGCTCCGGCGCATCGGCCATCGTCATCAGCGGCCGTGAGGCTGGCACCATGCGATGCCGCTGGTCCTGCGAATCTGCGGTGTGGCTGATGCGCTTGGCAAAGACGTAGTGCGCATGCTGCAGCGCGCGCATCAATGGCGAGTGGTACGACAGGTTCAGCGTGTCGAGCCGCAGCCGGTTCTGCGAGGGGTCGAGGGCGCGCGCGATGGCCTCGTCGTCTGGCATCTCGGCCGCGTCGAGGCCGAACACCGCACGCACCGCTTCGGCCGTCACCCACTCGGCCTCGGGCGAGGCATCGATCAGCTTCGACACGCGCCCCCCGAGGCGCGCGTCGAACTGCTGCGCGAAAGCCGTCGAATGCCGCCCCACCGCCACGGCCGCTTCGGGCAGCGACTCGCGCGCGATCGGTTCGACGGCGATGCGATCGAACAGTTGCGGGTCGTGCGCGCGCACCGCATCGACCATCGCGGCGACAATGGTACGGGTCTCGCCTGGCGCATCACCACTCTCGGCCATCCGCCACAGGCGGTACAGCGTGATGCCCGAGATCGTGTGCACCATCGCGGTGAACGCTGCCAGCGGGATGACGTAGCGTGCGGTCTCGATCGACTTCTTCTCGGCCTCGCGCTCGATGCCACGCAGGCGCTCGGCGCTCACGTTGGGCGTGACGTAGCGCAGTTCCTTCAAGATGCGGAACGTGTCGTCCTTGAGCAGCGCCGACAGGCGCTCGTACGAGGCCCAGGCGTCGAGCACGGCCCGCTCGAAGACGCCGCGGGCCTCGCCTGCGAGTGACGGCGGCACGTGCGCCCGCGGTTCACCCATCTTGACGTAGCGCTGCGACTGCTGCTCGGAGTTGTAGAACGGATGGCTGTGCAGGAAGCTCCACACGAACTGCCGCGACACCTGCTCGAGTCCGAACTCGAAGTGCGCGTGCTGGTACACCGTGTGGTGGCCGCCGTCGTACGTCAGCTTCCCGATGTTCGCGCGTTGCGTGTCGGTGAGGTCGCGCGTCGTGATCAAGCGCGGCGCGTAACAGGTGCGCGCCGCGGCAATCGCGCCGTCGTACGGATCGACGGGCGCATTGCGCAGCGTCACGACCGGCGCGCCGGTCGCCAGCGTCATTGCCCTGGTGCTCACCTGGATGCTCGGGCTGCGGGCGTGGCGCGCCTACGCCTCGTCCTCATCGTGTTCGCGAGCCCAGAAGCGACTGTACTCGTCGAGAAACGTCAGGGTATCGAACGTCTGCATCCGATCGAAGAACAACACGCCGTCGAGGTGGTCGGTCTCGTGCTGGACCACGCGCGCCGGGTAGCCGATCAGCTCCATCTCGAACGGCTTGCCACGCCGATCGAGGGCCTTGATGACGACATTGCGGGGCCGCACCACCTTGCCGCGGATGTCGGGGATGCTGAGGCAGCCTTCCCAGTCTTCGGCGGTCGAGGCCCCCACCGGGGTGATCTCCGGGTTGACGAACGGCAGCACGCGCAACGACCCGTCTTTCTGCTCGATGCCCGCCACGAACAGCCGCACGCTCTCGTGAACCTGCGGGCCCGCGAGGCCGATGCCCCCGTACTCGTGCATCGTCTCGACCATGTCGTCGATGAGCTTCTGGAACGGGGCGGTGCGCACTTCGGTGGGATCGAGTGCGCGGGCGGCCTTCCGGAGCACCGGGTGGCCCATGCGCGCGACCTTCAGGATCGACATGGCGCCGGAGATTGTAATACCGTCGGCCCCTGGGCCGCACAGCATGTCGCACGAACAGTCCACCGACCACGGTCGCGCGTTCAGGCACTGCCCCTGCTGCGGCGGGCCCCTCGAGTCGCGCCTGCTCAAGGCCGGCGACCCCGTGCGGCTGGTCTGCGCGGCCTGCGGCCACGTGCACTACCTCGACCCCAAGGTGGCCGTCGGCACGATCATCCGTCGGCCCGGCGACGAGGGCATCGTGCTCGTACGGCGCGCCATCGAGCCGGGGTACGGCCTCTGGGTGTTCCCGGGCGGCTACGTCGACCGAGGCGAGGCGGTCACCGACGCCGCCATCCGCGAGGCGCGCGAGGAGTGCGGGATCGACATCCGCCTCGACGCCCTGGTCAACGTGTACTCCTACACTGGGCGCGTGCCCGTCATCATCGTCTACGCGGCCACCTGGCTCGGCGGCACCCTCACGATCGATGAGGAGTCACTGGACGCGCGGATCGTGACGCCCGAGACCGTGCCGTGGGACGCACTGGCGTTTCGCAGCACCCGCGAGGCCCTCGGCGACTACTACGCCGGCCGCACCCACCCGTCCGCCCTCGCGCCGCGCCAGCCACTTCCGGAGGGATGGTGACGATCCGGAACGGCGCCCTTGTCCTGGATGCGACGGACGCACGTCAGTCGTCGGCCCAGTCGGGCGGAACGATGACGCGCTCGGCGGCCTGCATCGCCGCCTCGATCAGCGCCTCGAGGGGCACCTCGGCCTCGACCGCGGCGCATGCCGCTTCGTCTGACCGGATGGCCGCCGCGACCGGGGCGTAGACCCTGCAGCAGTCGTCTTCGTCGGCCAGCGCCGCACGCGGCAGGCCGAGCCGGCGGGCCTCGTCGACGACCTCGCGCTTGTCGTAGCCGATCAGCGGCCGCAACACCGGCCGCGAGGCCACGCGGTCGATGGTGGCCAGGTTCTCGAGCGTCTGCGATGCCACCTGCCCGAGCGCCTCACCCGTGACCAGCGCACGGACACGCGCGCGGCGGGCGAAGCGATCGGCGATGCGGACCATGGTGCGGCGGTAGAGCACCGTCCGCAGCGGCGGTGCGGCGACCAGCGCGATGTGCTTCTGGATGTCGGTGATGCAGACGCGCGTCAGGCGGACATGCGCCTGGCCCCGCGCGAGGAACCCCGCCATCGCCTGCGCGGCGCGCTGGCTCGCATCAGACGTGATCGGCACGCTGTGCAGGTGCAAAGCATCGACGCGGCACCCGCGGCGCATCATGCGCCACGCCGCCAGCGCAGAATCCACTCCCCCAGACAGCAGGCACAGCACGCGGCCGGCGGTCCCGACCGGCAGGCCACCCGGACCGGGCGTCAGCGCAAGTCCGCAGCGCGCGCCGGCACCGTCGATTTCGACCGCCACGGTCAGGGCCGGGTGCCGCAGCGACACGGGCCAGCCCAACCCCTCGTGGATGCGCGCGCCGATCCGCCGCTCGAGCACGGGCGAACTGAGCGGATACGACTTGTCGGTGCGGGCCACCCGCACGCAGAACGATGCGGGGGCCACGCCCGGCAGCAGCGCGAGCACGGCCTCGTCGATGCCGTCAGGGTCGCGCGGAATCCGCCACATGGGCGCCACCGACGCCACGCCGGGCACGTGCCGCAACCGCTCGATCACGCGCCCTGGATCTGCCGTCGGCCCAAGCCGCACGTCGACGCGGCCACGCACGGGTTCGACGGCCTCGACGGCACATCCCTCGAGCTGATCGCGCATGGCGCGGGCCAGCCGCCCGGTGAACCATCGGCGGTTGGCACCCTTCAGTGCGATTTCGTCGTAGTGCGCAACGATGAGCGAGGGGCGAGGCGGCACGCCCGCATCATAGCGGAGTCGCCGATGTCGTCCGGGCGGGAGCGCGGCAGCCCGTGCGGCGACTCGCGGCGAGCGGGGTGTGTTGTTTGTTCCCAGAGAGTGATGCGGGATCGACCTCATCCGCAGGCCACGCACGCACGATCCGCGTCGAAACCCCTGACGGGGCGCGAGAGCGGCCCGGCATCGGCTTTGCTCGGCTTTCCCCGGTCGACAACACTCGCGGCAGACATATCTCCGTCGCATGGCAGTGGAACACTGGATGTCACGAGGCCCGCCGCGGGCCGTCTGTCGCAACGCCAGTGGGTCACGAGGCCATGAGTCCTGGAGTCGGAACATGCACGACGATCGAACGAACGACCGCGCGCGTGGGCGCGGTGCTCGATACATGGCGCACCAGCTCGACCACCTCACCGACCTGCTCGGAGAGATTCGCGAGGCCTACCGGGCCCTCCCGGGCTTGAACATCACGTTCGAACAGGCGCAGCGCCTCTTCCGCTGCGATGCCGCGCGTTGCCGCGCCGCGCTCGACTGGCTGATCGCCGACGGCGTGATCGTCGAAACCGCGTCGCGCACCTTCGCGCGAGCCCAGTGGGCGCCCGCAGCAGGCTGATCGACACCGGATGATCGGCACAGCTCGCGCGCGCGGGCACGGCGCGTCGCGCGGGCACATGGCGCAGAGGCTCAGCGCGGCGACAGGATGTGTTCGGCGGCCCGGCGGCCGGCGACGGCTGCGCCTTCGATGGTTGCGGGCAGGCCGGTCTCGACCCAGTCGCTCGCAAGCAGCAGGTTGGCGACGGCGGTCGCGGTGTCAGGACGTGCAGGCTGGTCGGCCCGCAGCGAGAACGTCGCACGCGGCTCGCGGATGGCCATCGTCCGCGTCGGTGCCTGCGCACGCGCCGCAGGAACGGCATGCCGGAGGTCGGCGAGGGCAAGCGCCGTGATCGTGTCGCTGCGTTCGCGCACGATGGCGTCGGCACCCGACATCACCAGCGAGACGTAGCCCTCGCGCGCGAAGGCCCATTGAAACGAGCGCCCCTCGATGCCAAGCATCGGCACGTCGAGGACCTGGCGATCGAACCACAGGTTGACGCTGACGATCGAGACAGGCCGGGTCGCGGCCGCCGCCGCGAGGACGGGTCCGACGCGCGTGGTGTCGCCAGCCATCACCTGCGGCAGGGCATGCCAGGGCACCGCGACGATCACCGGGCGCCCGTGGAGTTCGACCGGCGCGGCATCGCGCAGGACAATCCGCACGGCCTGGCTCCCGTCGAGTTCGACGCGAGCCAGCGCGTGACACACCACCCTCGACCCGCGCGCCGACAGGAAGCGCTCTGCCGGACGGCCCACGACGTCGATCAGCGGGCGGGTCACCAGCGCGATCGACGCATCGTCACGCCCAGGGCCGAACACCTGGCCGAGCACGCGGACGAACGGACGCGCCGACGCGGCGTCGATCCCCTGGTTGAGTGCCGCCACCGCGAGCGGTTCCCACAACAGCGCCGTGAGCCGCGCGCCCTGCCCGTGTCGCGTCAGCCATTGGCGCACCGTCTCGTCGTCGCGGGCCGGCAGATCACCGCGCCCCGTGGCGACAACCTGCCGCGCGCGCCACAGCGCTGGCGCCATGCGCAGCAACTGCACGCGCTCGGCGAGCGGCACCGCCTCCCACCGCGCCACGCCGGCCAGCATCTGGAACGGCGACGGCCATGACGGGCACGACAGGGTCGAGCGCGCGCCCGACGTGTCGACGACGCTGACCGACAGGGCCGGCTGCACGCGCACCAGGTCGCGGCTGCCTATGGCGGCGAGAAACGCGAGCGTCTCGTGGTAGCAGCCCATCAGCGCGTGCTGGCCGTTGTCGAGGGGCGGGCCGCCCTGCCGGTCGTCGAACGACGTCGCCCTCCCGCCGCTGGTGCCGCGCGCTTCGAACACGACGACGCGGCGATCGTGCTGCGCGAGGCGCACCGCGGCCGCCAACCCCGCCACGCCGGCGCCGATGACGAACGCGTCGGCGTTCATGGCGCCGCGTTCACGGGAGGCCGACGAGCACGCGCATCCACGTCGATGCCGCGATCACGGCTCGCCTCGGGCGCGGCACGCGGACGAGTTCGGTGAACACGTCGTAGTCACGGCGCTCGATGCGCGTGAGGATGGCGCGATAAATCGCGCCCATGATCTCGGCGGCAACCAGCTTGCGACGTTCGTCGCGGGGAAGCAGGCGATGCGCCTCGGCGTAGAAGTCGCGGGCCCGCTGGCCCTGGAAGGCCAGGAGGGCCCGCAGGCGGTCGTGCATGCGGCCGGCGCGCAGGTCGGCTTCGGTGCAGCCAAACCGAGCCAGTTCGTCGAGCGGAAGGTAGACCCGTCCCCGGCCGAGGTCGACGGGGACGTCCCTGAGGATGTTGGTCAACTGCAGCGCGATGCCGAGGTGCTCGGCATACGCGCGCGCGGGTTCGCTCCGGCACCCGAAGATCGCCACACAGATCAGCCCGACCGTCGAGGCCACGCGGTAGCAGTACTGCCGCAGTTCGGCGAAACTGGCGTAGCGGCGGTCGCCAACGTCCATGGCCACGCCGTCGATCAGGGCGTCGAAGGGCGGCCGCGGCAGGTCGAACCTCCGCACGAAAGGCTGCACGGCCTGGCCCTGGCGGGTCTGCGGCACACCCTGCGTGAAGATCCTCGTCACCTCGTCGCGCCAGAACGTCACCGCGCGACTCGTGGCGTCCACGTCCTCGGCCGGGACCTCGTCCACGGCATCGTCAATCGCGCGGCACACGTCCCAGACCGCCACGATGGCTCGGCGCTGGTCGGCCGGGAGCACGAGAAACGAGTAGTAGAAGTTGGTGTCGCGGGCCATCGGAGCTCAGGGAAGCATCCTATAATCGCGTCGTGAAAATCTACACACGCACGGGCGATCATGGCGAAACCGGCCTGTTCGACGGCACCCGCGTCTCGAAAGCCGACGCCCGGGTCGACGCCTACGGTGAAGTCGACGAGGTGAACGCCGCCATCGGCCTGGCGCGTGCCCTCGGCGTCGACGCCGAGGTGGCATCGGAACTCGAACACCTGCAGCGTGACCTGCACGCGGTGGGCGCCCTGCTGGCCGATCCGCAGAAGCGCATCGCCCCGCGCGTCGACAAGGCGCACATCCACGAAGCGCGCATCGCCGAACTCGAGGCGATGATCGACCGCTTCGACGCGGAACTGCCGCCGCTGCATCGCTTCATCCTGTCGGGAGGCTCGCCTGCCGGCGCCGCCCTCCACGTCGCGCGCACGATGTGCCGTCGCGCCGAGCGCCGCATTGTCGCGCTGGGCGAGGCGGCGGTGGATCTCGAGGTCATCACCTACATCAACCGCCTCTCAGACCTGCTCTTCACGATGGCGCGCGCGGTCAACCATCGCGCCGGGGTCGCCGAGACCGAGTGGTAGCCGGATCCCCCGCCGCCGCACCGGTGGCCGACGCGTACGCCGCGTGCCTCGCGATGGCGCGCGCGCACTACGAGAACTTCCCGGTGGCGTCGTGGCTCGTGCCACCGCGGATGCGGCCGCATATCGCCGCCGTGTACGCGTTTGCGCGCGTCGCTGACGACTATGCCGACGAAGGCCTCCATCCGATCGCAACGCGCGAGCACTTGATCGAAGCGTGGCGGCGACGACTCCACGCAGCCGCCGAAGGCCGCCCGGTTCCCGACGGCCCGCACCCGGAGGTCTTCGTCGCGCTCGGCGAGACGATGCGCGCGTGCGCGCTGCCGGTGGATCTGTTCGACGATCTGCTCGACGCGTTCCTGCAAGACACGCGTGTGGCGCGGTACGGCACATGGGACGACGTGCTCGACTACTGCCGGCGATCGGCGAATCCCGTCGGACGGCTGGTGCTGCGCATCGCCGGCGTGGTCGATCCACAAGCCGATGCGGAGTCTGACGCCGTGTGCACGGCGTTGCAGTTGGCCAACTTC
>JAEUQQ010000611.1 GCA_016789685.1 Acidobacteriota bacterium
TGGCGACGCCGATCGACCGCGACGCGTCGGTGAAGATCGTGACCGGTGACGCCCCCGAAGCCCTGCATCTCTACCGCCACTCGACGGCCCACCTGCTGGCCGCCGCCGTGACGCAGCTGTTTCCGGGCACGCAGTGCGGCATCGGGCCGGCCACCGACGAGGGATTCTTCTACGACTTCGTCGTCGAGCGGCCGTTCGTGCCCGAGGATCTCGAGCGCATCGAGGCCAAGATGCGCGAGATCGCCCAGGGCGACTTCGTCTACGAGCGGCAGATGTGGCCGCGCGACGAGGCCCTGGCCTTCTTCGCCCAGCGGGGCGAGCCGCTCAAGGTGCAGCTGATCGAAGAGAAGACGGCCGGCCAGGACACGGTGTCGGTCTACACGATCAAGGACCGCGACCTGTTCGTCGACTTCTGCGTGGGGCCGCACGTGCCCTCGTCGGGGAAGCTCAAGGCGTTCAAGCTGCTCACGACGTCGAATGCCTACTGGAAGGGCGACGCGCAGGGCCAGCCCATGCAGCGGGTCTCGGGGACGGCGTTCCTCAGCGACAAGGAACTGCAGGCCCACCTGACGCGGCTCGAAGAGGCCAAGAAGCGCGACCACCGCAAGGTGGGCAAGGACTTGGGACTGTTCACGTTCCACCCGTGGGCCCCGGGCGCGACGTTCTGGCTCGACAAGGGCACGACGCTGTACAACATCCTCGCCAACTACATGCGCGAGGTCCTCTTCCCCGCCGGGTACGTCGAGGTGAAGACGCCCCTCGTGTTCAACAAGGCGTTGTGGGAGACGTCGGGCCACTGGGAGCACTACCGCCAGAACATGTTCCTCATCGAAGCCGAAGGCGAGCAGATGGGGATGAAGGCGATGAACTGCCCCGGGCACATGCTGGTGTTCGGCAGCGGCGTGCGGAGCTATCGCGACCTGCCGCTGCGCCTGCACGAGCAGACGCCGTTGCACCGCAACGAGGCGTCGGGCGTGCTGACGGGCCTGACGCGCGTCAGGCAGTTTTCGCAGGACGACGCCCACTGCTTCGTGACCGAAGACCAGATTGCCGACGAAGTCGAGCAACTCCTGAAGCTGGTGCAGCGGGTGTACCGCGACTTCGGCCTTGAATACGCGGCCAAGCTCTCGACGCGCCCGGCGCAGTTCCTGGGCGAGGTCGCGACGTGGGATCACGCCGAGGCGTCGTTGCGGCAGGCGCTCGAGCGGGCCGGCCAGGCGTACACGGTCAACGAGGGCGACGGCGCCTTCTACGGGCCGAAGATCGACTTCGACGTCACCGATGCGATCGGCCGGAAGTGGCAGTGCGCCACGATCCAGCTCGACTACCAGCTGCCGCAGCGGTTCGACCTGCACTACATCGGGGCCGACAACGCGCAGCATCGCCCCGTGGTGATTCACCGGGCCATTTTTGGCAGTTTCGAGCGGTTCATCGCGCTGCTGATCGAGAACTCGGCCGGGGCGTTCCCGCTGTGGCTGGCGCCGGTGCAGGCACGGGTGCTGCCGATCGCGGATCGGCACGTCGACTACGCGCAGCAGGTCGAGGCGCGGCTGGCGGCGGCGGGCCTGCGGGTCGAGCTCGACGCGCGGCAGGAGAAGGTCAACTACAAGATCCGTGAAGCGCAGCTCGGGAAGATTCCGTATATGCTCGTCGTCGGCGATCGCGAAGCGGCCGAGGGACAGGTAGCCGTGCGGAGCCGTGCCGGCGGGGATCTTGGGGCGACACCGGTGGATGCGTGCATCCAGCGACTGCTCGACGAAGTGGCAACGAAAGGCCTGGTGCCGGTCACCCAGTAGGGGGCCGACTTCCAAGGGAGGCAGCTATCGCATTCGACCGGGGTATGCGTTCCGGCCCACGACGGGACGACCGGGTGCGCATCAACGAGCGCATCCGGGTACGCGAGATTCGAGTGATCGACGATGCCGGCACGCAGCTCGGCATCATGGCGCCGCAGCAGGCGCTGGCGATCGCCCGTGAGAAGGGCCTGGATCTGGTCGAGGTATCGGCCACCGCCGTGCCTCCGGTCTGCCGGATCATGGACTTCGGGCGCTTCCAGTACCTGGAGCAGAAGCGTGCCCGCCAGGCCAAGAAGCACCAGAAGACGATCGAGATCAAGGAGATCAAGTTCCGTCCCAAGGTGGACGAACACGACTACCAGTTCAAGAAGCGGAACATCGAGCGATTCATCGAAGAAGGCGACAAGGTGAAGGCGACGGTGTTCTTCCGCGGGCGCGAGATGGCGCATCCCGAGTACGGGCGGCACATCCTCGAACGGCTCGTGAAAGAACTGGCAGACGTGGCGATCGCGGAGTTGCTGCCGCGTCTCGAAGGGAATCAGATGAGCACGATTCTCACGCAGCGACCAGGCGTCAAGAAGCCCACGCCGGCCCCCGCGCCGGCACCGGCGGCAAGCGCCGAACCGCAGTCATAACGCTCAACGGAGCAGGACGATGCCGAAACTGAAGTCCCATCGCGGTGCCGCCAAGCGCTTCAAGCGCACGGCCAGCGGCAAATTCAAGCGCAGCAGCGCGTTCAAGCGCCACCTGCTGTCGAGCAAGACCACCAAGCGGAAGCGCTCGTTGCGCGGCATGACGCTCGTCTCTGAGAACGACCAGAAGGCGCTCGAGCGGATGCTGCCCTACAAGTGAGTCGCGCACGTCGCCTGCGACCCGTCGCGCCCCGGCGCGCGGTTCGGCGGTGGGACGCCGCCAGCGGCGTCCGGATCGTTGCAGGGCCCGTTGCGCCGTAGGGGCGCACCATGGTGCGCCCGGGTTCGCCGGAGGGGCGCATCACGATGCGCCCGGGTTCGCCGGAGGGGCGCATCACGATGCGCCCGGGTTTGCCGTAGGGGCGCATCACGATGCGCCCGGGTTTGCCGTAGGGGCGCATCACGATGCGCCCGATTTTGGAGTAGAGACCGATGCCTCGAGTAAAACGTGGATTCGTGCGACGCGCCAAGCGCCGTCGCTTGTTGGACCGTGCCAAGGGCTTCTTCCAGACGAAGAGCAAGCTCTACCGCGCGGCCAAAGAAGCGGTCGACAAGTCGCTGAAGTACGCGTACACGGGGCGCAAGCTCCGCAAGCGCGACTTCCGCAAGCTGTGGATCGTCCGCATCAATGCCGCCGCGCGTGAGAACGGTCTCACCTACGGCCAGCTGATGCACGGCCTGAAGACGCTCGACGTGTCGATCGACCGCAAGATGCTGGCCGACCTGGCCGCGACGCAGCCCGAGGCGTTTGCCGCCCTGGCCGCGCGCGTCAAGAACGCCGCGCCTGCCGCGACCGCCTGAGATCGCCTTCGCGCGCCGCTCCCCGATCCTCGCCCGATCGGGGCCAGCGGCGCACCGCGTCCTGCACCCTCGCCGACCGACAGCGCCCTGCGGTGCTGTCGGTCTTCCTGTTTCCGCCATGACCGACGCGACCGACATCGCCCGCTTGCATGCCGACTTCGAGGCGTCTCTCGCCGTCGCGTCGAGCGAGGGTGACCTGCAGGCGCTCCGAGACCGCTTCCTCGGACGCAAACAAGGCCGCGTGACCGACCTGTTCGGCACGCTCGCCAAGGCCGCGCCCGAGATCAAGCGCGAACTCGGACGACAGATCAACGAACTCAAGGCCCACATCGAACAGGCCCTCGACGCGCGGCGCGCCTCGATTGAGGCCTCGCGCCCGCCCGCCGGCTTCGTCGACGTCACCCTGCCCGGCCGACCGCCGGCCCCGGTGGCTCGCCGGCACCCGCTGACGGTCATGCGCGAGCGCATCGAGTCGGTCTTCACGCGCTGGGGCTACGAGATCGTCGATGGTCCCGAGACCGAAGACGACTGGCACTGCTTCGAGGCGCTCAACATGCCGGCCGAACACCCGGCGCGCGACATGCAAGACACGCTCTATCTCGAGCGTCCGTTCACGCGCGGCGTCGCGGGTCGTCCCGGCACCCGCACCCCCCCGCCAGCCGATGTGGCCAGCCTGCTGCGCACGCACACGTCGGCGATGCAGATCCACTACATGACGCGGCACGAGCCGCCGATCCGCATCATCGCCCCCGGGCGCGTCTACCGGCGCGACAACCTCGACGTCACCCACACGCCGATGTTCCAGCAGGTCGAAGGCCTCGTCGTCGGCGAGCGGGTGACGATGGGCGACCTGAAGGGCACCATCGTCGCCTTCCTGCAGGAGTTGTTCGGCGAGAAGACGCGCGTCGTGTTCCGCCCGAGCTTCTTCCCGTACACGGAGCCTTCGGCCGATGTCTTCGCCAGCTGCCACAAGTGCGGCGGCAGCGGCTGCGCCATGTGCAAGCGCACCGGCTTCATCGAGGTGCTCGGCTGCGGGATGGTGCACCCGGCCGTGTTCGAGGCCGTCGGGTACCCGAAGGGCCGCTACACCGGCTTCGCCTTCGGCATGGGCATCGAGCGCCTGGCGCTGCTGACCTACGGCGTCGACGACATCCGGCACTTCTACGAAAACGACCTGCGCTTCCTGGAGCAGTTTCCCTCGTGAAGATCCTCGTCTCGTGGCTCCGTGAATTCGCCGACGTGCCCGTGAGCGTCGAGACGCTCGCGTGGGACCTCAACATGACCGGCTTCGAAGTCGCGTCGATCGATGCCCCGCCTTCGCCTGCGGTGGGCGGCGAATCGCCTGGGGCGGGCGAGGCGGACGCCGTGATCGACTTCGAAATTACGGCCAACCGGCCCGACTGCCTGAGCGTGATCGGGATGGCGCGCGAGGTCGCGACGCGCTATCGCACAACGTTCAGGCCGCTGGTGCCGAAGGCGCTGGCGGGCACAGCCGACGAGGTGCCGGTCCGGGTCGACATCGTCGATGCCGAGAAGTGTCCGCGGTACACGCTCGCGGT
>JAEUQQ010000647.1 GCA_016789685.1 Acidobacteriota bacterium
GGTCTGACACACCGCGCAGGGGCAGTTCCCAGCCGGGCTTGCAGGGCGAGAACGCGACGAGCGACGGGTTGCCAAGCCACAGCCGCGGCTGGCGGGCAAACATGCCGAGGTCGAGCACGCCCTCGTCGAGGCGATAACGCAGGTCGCCGACCCTGACAAGCCCGTCGGGGTCGCGGGCGACGGCCAGCGACGCCCCGCTGCGCTTGTTGTGCAGGCGGCCAGGGAGCGCCGAGATGTCGTCTTCGAGCACCGCGAGGTCGCGGAAGAACCAGCGGGGCAGGCGCACGCGCAGGCCATCGACGTCGAGGTCGATGTGGTTGCTCTGGTACAGCGACTCGATCACGTCGCCGAAGTGCTCGGCGATGACCTTCCGCCGCAACGAACCCTTCTCGGTCAGTTCCCCACGCTCGAGGTCGAAGTCGCGATCGAGCACCGTGAAGCGCACGACGCGTTCGTACGGTGCGAGGCCCTCGTTGACCGAGGCGACGATCTGCCCGACGTAGTCGTGGATCTCGTCGTTGGTCAGCGCGGCGAGCACCGCATCGTCACGCTGCAGCACGACGAGCAGGACGTTGAAGTCGCGGTGGTCGCCGGCGAGAAAGGTCCTGGTGATGCCGGGCACCGACGCGAACCGCTGCTCGACGCGCTGCGGGGCGACCGTCTGCCCACGGCTGTTCTTGTAGATGTCCTTGATGCGGTCGACGATCTCGAGGTAGCCGCCCTCGTGCTCCTTGAAGAGATCGCCCGTCGCGATCCAGTGATCGGCGTCGGGGTCGAGGTCGGGCAGCGTGCCGGGCGCGCCGTGTTCGTCGAGGTACGTCGCGACGTACGACCCGGCAATCTGCAGTTCCTGGTGTTCGCCGAAGCGGATGCGCATCCCCGGCAACGGGATGCCGACCGTGCCATCGACGTACGAGCCCGGCGGCGTCATCGTGATGCCGCCCGTGGCCTCGGTCATGCCGAACCCGCTGCACAGGTCGACGCCGTGACGCTGGAAGAAGCGGAAGACAAGCGGATCGAGGTATCCGGCCGCCGACAGGCCCCAGCGCAGGCGGTCGCCCACGACCTCGCGGAACGCGCGGTCTTCGTCGGCGCCTTCCGCGTCGCGTTCCATCCGCTCGAGGCACTGCTCGCGGATCTGCGTCCATCGCACGGGCACGCTGATCAGCCCGGTCGGGCGGACGCGCGCGAGTTCCGCGAGCAGGCCCTCGGCGGTCGGGCTGCCGGCAAACACGTACGTGCCGCCCCAGTAGATCGTGCCGAGCATCTCGAAGTAGCGCCCGAACGTGTGGAACAGCGGCAGGTAGCAGAGCAGCACTTCGTCGCGGCCCACCGCGGGCAATGCCGCCGCCCGCGCGAAGCGCTTGCTCACGAGGTTGAACAGGTTGAAGACGATGCCCTTGGGTTGCCCGGTGCTGCCCGACGTGAACATCACCGTGGCCGGCGCCATGATGTCGACCTGCCGATGCGTCAGCCGCGTCAGCACCGCCGACGCATCGATGCGCGCGCACGCCGGGCGCAGGGGGACGACGTCGACGCCGCGGGTCGTGGTCGCCGCGGCGCGTTCACCGGTCCTGAGGATGGTGAACCCGCGCCCGAGCGTCGAGCGCACCTCGGTGAGCAGTGCGATGCGCTCGTCGGTGTCGGTGACGACGACGTTGATGTCGAGCCTCGTGAAGATCCACGCGACCGTCTCGGCCGCGAAGTGCACGTTGAGCGGCGTGACGAGGAAGCCGTGCAGCAGGCACGCCAGGTCGGTGCACGCGACGTCGATGCTGTTTTCGGCGAAGATCGCGACACGTGGCGCCTCGTGCGCGTCGAGCAGGACCCCGGCGACACTGCGCGCGTACCAGGCGACCTGCGCGTACGTCCATTCGGGGGCGGTTGACTCGCGCCGGTCGGCGAACAGCACGCGGTCGGGGTGTGCCGCGACGCGCTGCTGCAGCATCGTCTGCAGCGAATAGTGCGAGCGACGGATGGCGCGGCACGTCGTGTCGGTCCAGCGGAGGCGGGCCGCGTGATCGGGAAGGCTCGCGAGGAACCGCGGCGATCCGGTGATGTCGAGGTAGTGGTGCCAGGCGCGCCGTGTGGCCTCATCCCCGGCGTCGTCGCCGAGCGCGCGTTCTGCCGCGACGAGCAGCGCCATCGCGGTCTCGCCCGCCGCGGGCATCGTACCCGGGTCGTTCTTCCACTCTGCCAACGCCGACCGCAACGCATCCAGTGCCCGAGTCATCGCTCATCCCAACTGGCACGTTGCAGGCGTGCCGCGGGGATCGTATCCCGAGCGGCGCGACGGTGGGGAATGCGCCCTCGAATCCACACGAGCCCTTCGACTCACGCCTCGCGGGGGCGCTGGTCGGCGAGCGTGGCCCACAACGCGGCGGCGCCGTCGTCGGTTTGCACGAGTGCCGGCAGCGCGTAGTACGCGTCGAGCGTCGCCCGGGCCGACGGCGGCCCGCTGATGCGCCAGACGATGTGGTCGCCTTCGCGCACGACGTGGAAGCGGATGCCGTCGCGGCACCGGCTTTCGGACGACGCGAGCCGGTGACTCTCGGCCTCGACTCCCTGGCCAGCGCGCAGGATCCAGCGGACGCCGTCGGCCACGCGCGCGCGGCCGATCAGCCTGCCGCCGAGCAGGGCGCGGAAGTCCGACGTGCGTCGATCGCCATCCGCAGCCGGCAGCTGGCACGTTCGGCCGTCGGCGTCGTTCTCGTGCATGTGACCTCCGTCGTGACACACCGGCCCCGCGACGAACGGTTCGTGGATGCTCTGGCCACGATGATGCGCGCAGGCGCGCCCCAAACGCCAGCCGGCCCGGCCGAGCCGGCAAACGCCTGGCACGGGAACGGATCCCGCAGGGACGGGTGGCTCGGTCGCGTCGCCGTGACGAGGAGCCCCGTCGAGGTGGTGCCGGGCGTGGCCACGGCGCGGGCGTTCGTGCACTACAATGCGTGGCAATCGCCCTGATATGGATACGTCACCACTGCCCGCCCTGATCGCTGCGGCCGAGGGCGGAGACCCTGCCGCGGCCCAGGCCCTGTTTTCGAACCTCTACGACGAGCTGCGGCGTCTCGCGCGCCGCGAACTCAGCCGCGGGGGCGGCAACGTGGCGCTTGGCGCGACGACCCTCCTCCACGAGGCCTACCTCGACATGTCGGCCCGGGCCGGGGCGTCGTTTCCCGATCGGGCGAGGTTCATGGCGTATGCCGCCCGCGTGATGCGCGGCCTCGTCGTCGACTTCGCCCGGCAGCGGCGCGCCCAGAAGCGTGGGGGACAGTTCGAGCTGACGCCCATGGCGACCGACGTCGGGCAGCCCGGCGTGGATGACCGGCAGTTGTCGGCCGTCAGCGACGCGCTCGACGAACTCGCCACCGTCGAGCCGGCGCTCGCCGAGGTCGTGGATCTCAAGTTCTTCTGTGGGTTCTCGTTCGGCGAAATCGCCGCCATGCGTGGCGTGTCTGAGCGAACCGTGCAGCGGAACTGGGAGAAGGCACGCATCTACCTCCACCGTGCCATCAGCGGAGACCTGCCGCTCTGAGCCCATGGCGACACGCCTGTCAGCCGCGCAGTGGAAGGCCGTCAGCCCGCTGATCGACGAGGCCCTCGACCTCGAGGGCGATGACCTCGCCCGCTGGCTCGCCGACCTGCGCGCCTCGAATCCGGGTCTCGCCGCCGACGTCGAGTCGTTGCTCGCCGAGCGCGCCGTCGTCGCGCGCGAGGGATTCCTCGCGACGCCGGTCGTCGATGCCCCGGCGTCGACGCTCGCGGGCCTCGCCGTTGGCAGCTACACACTGGTCGAACCGCTCGGACAGGGCGGCATGGGCACCGTGTGGCTCGCCGAGCGCACCGATGGCCGCTACCAGGGCAGGGCGGCCGTCAAGCTGCTCAATGTCTCGCTCGTCACCCGCGAGGGTGAACTGCGGTTCGCGCGCGAGGGCAGCATCCTCGCCCGGCTCACCCACGACGGCATCGCGCGCCTCATCGATGCCGGCACGTCGCCGCTCGGGCAGCCCTACCTGGTCATCGATTACGTCGACGGCGAGCACATCGACCGCTACTGTCAGCGGCATGGCCTGTCGCTCGACGCGCGACTGCGCCTGTTCATCGACGTGCTCGACGCCGTCGCCCATGCGCACGCCAACCTCGTCGTGCATCGCGACATCAAGCCGTCGAACGTGCTCGTGAGCGCCGACGGACGCGTCAAGTTGCTCGACTTCGGCATTGCCAAGCTGATCGAGCCCGATGCCGGCGGCGGCGCGGAGCCCGCGGCCGAGACGGCGCGGCTCCTCACGCCCGACTACGCATCGCCCGAGCAGGTGACGGGCGCGCCGATCACGATCGCCACCGACATCTACGCGCTGGGCGTCCTGCTGTTCGTGCTGCTCGGTGGCCGCCATCCGGCGGGCGACACGCGCACGCCTGCGGATCTTTTCAAGGCCATCGTCGACACCGTGCCGCCGCGGGTGTCAGACGTTGCGGAATCGGCTGCCGCCCGCCGCGCCCTGCGCGGCGACCTCGACAACATCGTCGCCAAGGCCCTGCGGAAGGAACCTGGCGGGCGCTATGCGTCTGCGGGCGCGTTTGCCGACGACATCAGGCGCTACCTGTCGAGTGAACCCGTGAGCGCGCGCGCCGACTCGTGGCGGTATCGCGCGTCGAAGTTCGTGGCGCGCCACCGGTGGGCGCTGGCGGCGGCGTCGCTGGTCGTCGCGCTGGTCGCGGGCGTGGTCGCCTACTACACGACGAGGCTGGCGGCCGAACGCGATCGCGCCGTCGCCGAGGCCACGCGGGCCGATCGCGTCAGCGACGTCCTCGGCGGCCTGATCACGGCCGCCGATCCCTACGCACGGCGCGAGAACCGCGAGCCAACGGTGCGGGCGGTGCTCGACGCCGCAGCCGAGCGGCTTCCGCGCGAACTCGCGAGCCAGCCCGACGTCCTGGCGCAGATGCAGACGGTGATTGGGCGTGCCTACGTGCGCCTCGGGCTCTTCGACCGTGCCTTGCCGGTGCTACGGTCGGCCGTCGATCTCGCACGGAGTTCACACGGCAACGACGATGTGCGGGTGGCCGAGGCCCTCACTGACCTCGGCGTCGTGGTGCGGGATGCTGGTGACCCGCCGGCGGCGACCCCGCTGCTTGTCGAGGCCCTGTCGATCCGGCGCCGGCGCCTGGGGGCGCGCGACCCAGCGGTGGCCGTGACGCTCGTCGAACTCGGGCGCGCGTACATCGACCAGGGCAAGCGCGCCGAGGCCGAGCCGGTGTTCCGTGAGGCGCTCGACATCCGTACGTCGGTGCTGGGGCGCGAGCACGGCGAGACGGCGACGAGCCTGAGCGAACTCGGGCTGCTGCTGTGGTCGGGCGGCGATCCGGCAGGCGCCGAGCCGTACTTCCGCGAATCGCTCGCGATCAGCCGCAAGGTGTACGGCACCGACCATCCGAACGTGTCGACGGCGCTCAACAACCTGGGCCTGGCCCTGGGGGGCACCGGTGACTGGGCCGGCGCCGAAGCCGTGTCGCGCGAGAGCCTCGAGATCGGGCGGCGCGTGCTCGGGCCGCGTCATCGCGACATCACCGACAAGCTCGCGAACCTCGCGTTTGCCCTGATCCAGCAGGGCAAGTTCCACGATGCCGACGTGGCGCTCGACGAGGCGATCGCGATCGGCGTCGAGGCGCAGCGCGACCTCACGGGGTATCGCTTCCTCAAGGGCCGCGTGCGCGTCGGCATGCGAGACGCGGCTGGTGCCGAGCGCATCCTGCGCGAGGTGCTCACCGCGCGGCTGGCGACCGCGCCCGAGTCGTGGCGCGTGGCACAGACGACGAGCGAACTCGGTGCCGCGCTCACGTTGCGAGGCGCGTTTGCCGAGGCGGAGTCGCTGCTGCTCGAGGCTGCGTCGCAGTTGACGGCCACGTCGGGCCAGCAGGCGCGCGAGGCCGCGCTCGTTCACGAACGACTCGCCCGACTCTACGTCGCGTGGGGACGTCCGCGCGACGCCGCGGCGTACGCCGCGCGGCCGCGCTGATGCCGACGCGAACGCGGGCGAGCGGGATCAAAAGGCCGCGCCGAGGCCGATGCTCAGGACGGGCTTCACAGCCTTGCCACGATTCAACGCTTCGAGCGCGCGTCCCATGACGAGCACGTCGATGCCGCCGTGCAGATCCCAGGAGGCTCCCGAGATGAACGGCAGCGGCACGCTGGCAATCAGCCCGACGTCAAGGTAACCGAACGTGTCGCTGCCCAGCGCGCTCTCGTAGTAGTCGCGCAGGCTGAGCCCCAGTTTCACCGGCATCGCGAGGCTGAGCGGCGTCGCGCCGCCCGTGACCCTGAACGTCGGCCGCACGCCCATCTCGAGGTAGGTGCCCTCGCGCGATCCCCCATCGGCCTGCCCGTCGAGCTCGAAGGCCACGAGCACCTTCGGCGAGAACGGCAGGCGCGAGGCGCTGTCGTCGAAGGCGAGGCTGACGGCGATCTCGTGCACGGTGCTGAACCGGTCGTTGGGGCTCGTGTACGACGTGTAGAGGGCGGCGGGCTTCCAGCGCCCGAAGGTCAGCGTCGCGCCCGCATAGAGGTCGTGTTCGTACCACGTGCTGGTGGGGCCCGAGTGCACGCTGCTCCACGACCCGACGTTGGCGACCATGCTGGTCAGGGCGCCGCGTCCACTCACCAGCGTCACCCCGACATCGGCGAGCGGCTGCGTGACGAGGCCGCGGTCTTCCTGGTAGATCCCGCGAAACATGTAGGCGCTGACGAGGTCGAGCGTCGCTGTGACGGTGGCGCGCCTGCTCGAGGCCGGTGGCGCCGGCGCCGGCATCGGCGATGCGGGCTGCCCGCTCGACGTGGTCGATTCCTGGGCCAGGGCTGCGGAGGGCAGCACGGACACGACGAGCATGACGACGAACACCCCGAGCCTGGACCTGACATCGTGCGACATGTGCAACACTCCTCGGCCCCGAGTCAGAGCAAAGACGCCTCCACGCGGGCGATCGTCGCTGGCGGGTGTGCAAGTTGTTGCAGCGTCAGGGGAAGCCGGCCGCGCGCTGCGCGGCGGGCCGCGCGGCACGATCAGACGAAAGTGTCGGAGACACGCGAGAGGCCGACGTTCGTGTCGGAATCGCGAGCCTCGCGGTGCTGCGCCCGCGGCGCGCGACACCAGCCGCGCGACCGAGCTGCAGGCGGGGGCGCGTCGCACGCGACAAAAACGTCGGATCCTCTGCGGTCCGACGAACCTGTCGCCCCGCGGTGCCGCGTGTCAGGACGCAGCCGTTGCCTGGCGGATGCGCCGGATGTCGATACGGTGCCGGCGCACCTTGTACGAGAGGATGCGCTCGGTGGTCGACAGCAGGCGCGCGGCACGGGCCTGGTTGCCGCGTGCGGTCTTGAGCGCGTCGAGGATGAGGTCTTTCTCGTAGGCATCGACGGCGGCCGAGAGCGACGCGCAGCTCGACGTGCCCGTCGCTTCGGCCGTCTGCAGCGACGGCGGCAGGTGGTGGGCGTGGACGACCTGTCCGTCAGAGGCCAGGACGGCGCGTTCGAGGGCGTTTTCGAGCTCGCGCACGTTGCCGGGCCAGTGGTAGGCCATCAGCATGTCGATCGCCGGGGTCGAGATGCGCTTGACTGGCCGCCGGTGCTCGCGCGAGAAGCGCTCGAGGAAGTGATCGACGAGCATGACGAGGTCTGACTTCCGCTCGCGCAGCGGCGGCACGAAGATCGAGAAGACGTTCAGCCGGTAGTAGAGGTCCTGCCTGAAGGTGCCGGCTGCGATGGCGCGTTCCATGTCGGTGTTGGTGGCGGCCACGAGGCGCACGTCGACCTTGATCGTCTCGGTGCCGCCGAGGCGTTCGATCTCGCGCGACTGCAGCACGCGCAGGAGCTTGACCTGCGTCACGGGGTTGACCTCGCCGATCTCGTCGAGGAACAGCGTCCCGCCCTCGGCCAGTTCGAAGCGGCCTTTCTTGCGGGCGTCGGCCCCGGTGAAGGCGCCCTTTTCGTAGCCGAACAACTCCGACTCGATGAGGCTGTCTGGGAGGGCGGCGCAGCTCACGCGCACGAAGGGGCGCTGGGCCCTGGGCGAGTTGTAGTGGATGGCGTGCGCGATGAGTTCCTTGCCGGTGCCCGATTCGCCGCGGACCAGCACGGTGGTGTTGGTGCCCGCCACCTGTGCGACCTGGTCGAAGACTTCCCTGACGGCGCCGCTCGTCCCGATGATCGACGAGAACTCGTAGCGATCCCGCAGCTCACGACGCAGGTGGGTGTTCTCGTCCTCGAGCCGCCGGCGGTCGTCGGCCGCGAGGCGGTGGATGCGCACGCCTTGCGCGACCAGCGACGCGACGACACTGAGCAGGGCGGCGTCGCGCTCGTAGTCACGCGTGGCGGAATGCGGGAGATCGACCGCGAGGGTGCCGATGGCGCGGCGATTGAGCAGGAGCGGGACGCAGATGAAGGTCAGCTCGCCCCGTGGCAACTCCGGGCGTCGGGCCGCGCGGTAGACGAGGGCGGGTTCGCGACTCATCCTCGCGACGACGACGGGGCGTCCGCTGTCGGCCACTCGTCCGACGATGCCCTCGCCAGGCGCGTAGCGGGTGCCGACGGCCCGCGAGCCGTAGCCGTGGGCGGCCTGGATGACCAGGTGGCGCTCGTGGAGGAGGGCGATCTGGCTGCGGACGACGTCGAGGCGCTGGGCGAGCAGGTCGAGGACGTGGGCCATGGCGACGTCGAGTTTCAGGGTGCCCGACAGGGCGCGGGTGATGTCGACGAGAGTGGCGAGTCCCTCCGGGGTGTCACGATGCGTGGCCACGAGCGCGCCTCCATTGCTGTTCTAGAGGCGATTGTGGCACATCATGATGTCATAAAGTATAGGTCTGCAATGCAAACTGTTCTTCATGACTTGCTTGAACTGCATTCAGATGCTAGCCTGACGCCTCGAATCGCTGGAGCCCGCCCTTTCCGGCCCTCCATGGGGAGCAGGTGCAATGAACCAAGCAGATACGGCGTGGATGCTGGTCGCCACAGCCCTGGTGTTGCTCATGACACCAGCCCTCGGCTTCTTCTACGGCGGACTCGTCCGCTCGAAGAACGCCCTCAACACGATGATGATGAGCTTCATCTCGCTCGGCGTCGTCGGTGTCACCTGGGCCCTCGTCGGCTATAGCCTCGCCTTCGCCCCGGGCCCCGCCCTCGTCGGCGGCGTCTCGCGCGCCCTGCTCCGCGGCGTCGGCCTCGAAGCGCAGGGCACCATCCCCCACGTCCTCTTCATGTCGTACCAGGGCACCTTCGCCATCATCACCGCCGCCCTGATCTCGGGCGCCATCGTCGAGCGCATGCGCTTCTCGGCCTACATGCTCTTCATCGCCCTCTGGGCCCTTGTCGTCTATTCGCCCGTCGCCCACTGGGTCTGGGGGGGCGGCTGGCTCGCCGGCCTCGGCGCCCTCGATTTCGCGGGCGGTACCGTCGTCCACGTCAACGCCGGCGTCGCCGCCCTCGTCGCCGCCCTCGTCCTGGGACGACGCAAGGACTACGCCCGGCAGGCCATCCTGCCGCACAACGTCCCGTTCACCCTGCTCGGCGCCGGACTCCTCTGGCTCGGATGGTTCGGCTTCAACGCCGGCAGCGCCCTCGCCGCGTCGCCCTCGGCCGCCCTCGCCTTCACCACGACCTTCCTCGCGCCCATGGGCACCCTCCTCGTCTGGTCGCTCATCGACCTGCATCGCGACCAGCGCGTCACGGCCGTCGGCGCCGCCACCGCCATCGTCGTGGGCCTCGTCGCCGTCACCCCGGCCGCGGGCTTCGTCAGCCCCATCAGCGCGCTGGCCATCGGCGCCCTCGCCGCGCCGCCCAGTTACTTCGCCCTCGTCTGGCGTGCACGCACGCGCCTCGACGATTCTCTCGATGTCGTCGCCGCGCACGGCCTCGGCGGGATCGTGGGCGCCCTGCTCACCGGCGTGTTCGCCGAGAAGGCATGGAACACCACGGCAGATGGACTGCTGTTCGGCAATCCCGCGCAGCTCGGCGTGCAGGCCATCGCCGTCGCCGCCACGATGGCCTACAGCGGTGTCGCGACGTTCGCCCTGCTCAAGCTCGTGGGTCTCGTCGTGCCGCTGCGGGCCGTCACGACCGACGAAGGGCTCGGCATGGACGTGAGCCAGCACGGCGAAGAAGCCTACGCCGATGGCGAGGGGGCGATTCTCGTCCTCTCGCGGAGTGATGCGACGCTCGCCGCCGCAACGATCGCAGAAGGACGGTCAGCATGAAACTCGTCGTTGCCATCGTGCGCCCCGATCGACTCGGGCGCGTCCTCGAGGCTCTGTTCGACGCAGAGGTCCAGGGCCTGACCATCAGCCGCGTGCAGGGACACGGCGGCGAGCGCGAGCACGTCGAAACCTACCGCGGCACGTCGGTGAAGATGGAACTCTCAGACAAGATCCGCCTCGAGATCGGCGTCTCTGACCACTTCGTCGACACCACAGTCAGCGCGATCATGCTCGGCGCGCGCACCGGTGACGTCGGAGACGGCAAGATCTTCGTCCTGCCGGTCGAGAAGGTCTATCGCATCCGCACCGGAGAAGAAGACCAGGCGGCCGTCACGCCCGTCCCGCGCGTCTTCGAAGGGTCGAAGTAAGGCGCGCCCGGCTGATTCGCCTCGACTCGCGCGGCCCGGCCGCTCGACCGCCAGGGCAACAACGCGAGACGGTCCGGGACTGTCGGGGGGCAGTCCCGGACTGGTTCCTGTGTCGACACTCTGGCGGCGCTGCTGGTAGGCTCGCCCGCATGACGGCACACGGACTCGGCACGCCCCTCAAGCGGTTTGCCGGCGGCGACGCGTGGGACGCGATCGTCATCGGCTCGGGTCTCGGTGGGCTGACGACGGCCGTTCTGCTCGGCGAGACGCTGGGCAAGCGCGTGCTCGTGCTCGAGCGCCACTACACGGCCGGTGGGTTCACGCACACGTTCAGGCGTCCCGGGTACGAGTGGGACGTCGGCGTCCACTACATCGGACTCGCCAAGCCGCATACGGCGATGGCCAGGATGTTTGCGGCGGTCTTCGGCGACGGCGTGACGTGGGAGTCGATGGGTGACGTGTACGACACGGTCATCCTCGGCGACCGTCGCTACGAGTTCCTCGCCGGGCGCGAGCGCTGGCGCGCCCGCATGCACGAGTACTTTCCCGGCGACACGGCGGCGATCGATGCCTATCTCGCGAGGCTGAAGCAGGCCGCCGGTGCGAGCCAGTTGTTCTGGGCCGAGAAAGCGGTCCCTGGGGTTGTGGCTGCGCTCGGCGGATGGGCGATGCGCGCGCGTTTCGCCGCGCACGCGCGCCAGACGACGCGCGCGGTGCTCGAGTCGCTGACG
>JAEUQQ010000684.1 GCA_016789685.1 Acidobacteriota bacterium
TGGCCAGGCGTCCGAGAATCTCGCGGCGCGCAGCGGCGGGCGTGCTGCCGGTGAGCAGGTCGACCTGCCATGGCGTGGCCGCGAGCAGGCCGCGCAGTGTCCGCAGATGCTGCTCGGCCAGGACGCCCGTCGGCGCCATGAACGCCACCTGCAGGCCGTTCTCGATGGCCACCAGCGCCGCCAGCAACGCAACGATCGTCTTGCCGGCGCCGACGTCACCCTGCAGCAGCCGGTGCATCGGCGCCCCGCGTCGCATGTCGGCGACGATTTCCCGCGAGGCCTGCTTCTGCCCGGCCGTGAGGGCAAACGGCAGCATCGCCCGCGCCCGTTCGCGCATGCCATCGTCGACCGTGATGCTGAAGGGCTTCTGCTCGCGCTCGAAGGCGGCGCGACGCAGCGCCACGCCAAGCTGGAAGGCGAAGAACTCGCCGAAGATGAGCCGGCGTTGCGCGGGTGTGGCGTTTGCATTGAGCGCGTCGACGCCCGCGTCGATCGGTGGGAAGTGCGCCACCTGCAGCGCCTCGCGCAGCGACGGGAACCCGTATCGCGCGCGCAGCGAGGCCGGCAACGGGTCAAGCAGCGCGGCCGGCAGCGACTCGACCGCGTCGGCGACGATCGCGCGCTGGAGCTTCGGCGTGAGCGTGCCGATGCGCTCGTAGACCGGCACGATCCGGCCCGCGTGCGGCGAATCGCCCTCGTCGTCGAGCACCTCGAACTGCGGTCCCGACATCTGCAGGCCCGACAGGCCGCGCGTCTCGACCCTGCCGTAGAGCGCCAGGCGCATCCCGGGCCGGATGACATCGCGCAGGAACCGCTGGTTGAACCACACCACCGGCAGCGTCCCCGTGTCGTCGCGCAGCAAGGCCTCGAACACCGTGAAGCCACGGCGCCTGGTCGTCCGCAGGTCACAGCGGACAACGGTCGCTGTCACCGCCACGACGTCACCGGCCGTGATCCGGGCCACCGCGACGCTCCGCGACCGGTCTTCGTACCGGAACGGCAGGCGCAGCAGCAGGTCGTCGACCGTCTCGATCCCGGCGCGGGCGAAGTCGTGCAGCCGGCGGTCTCCCACGCCCCGCAGCGACGCGACCGAGCGGCGCAGCGCGTCAGTCGCCGGTATTCCCGCTGTCGTCCGGCGACTCACTTCTGGATCACGACTGCCTGGCCGGTCTGCACGTGAATTTCGCGCACCCGCGAGGGCAGCGGAAGCGGATCGTCAAGGCCGACGCCGCGCGGATAGTCGGGAGACTGCGTGTAGAAGGCCACCAACTCGGCAAGCACGACCTTGGGGATCGGGATGCCGGCGATCGACGCATACGACAAGTTGAAGCGTGCGAGCCCCTCGGCCGCACTGAGCGAACCGGTCGCACTGACGAGCAGGCGCCCCGTGAGCAGGTTCATCGGGTCGAGCCAGCCTCGCGTGCGCGCCGTGCGGACACGGTCGAGATCGACCACCGCCCGGCCCTCGACACGGCCTTCGCCCACCATCCGGAGGTACGGCTCGACAACCCCCGTTGGCAGCTGGGGGCCGGCGACGAAGCGCAGGTACGAGTTGAGTTCGGCCTCGGTGATTGGCGTCAGCCGCGCGCCCGCCAGGGGCGTTTCGCCGTACTGCACGATGGTGAGGACCTTGCGCTGCAGGCTGTCGGCGGCGCGCTGCGACAACGCCACGTCGGCCACGAGGCCTGCGCTGCCGAGGGTGGCAAGCACGATCGCGCCCACCGCCGCACGTCGACACAGGCGAACGCGGCGGACGAGCGAGGGCGGAGTGGGCGGAGTGCGCATCGGCGAACCAGCAGGTGGCTCGTCGAGTGTAGCTGGTTCGCGCGGCGGCCGGAAACTGGTGCTGAAGCCTACGGAACGCGCTGGTTGCGCCTGAGGCCCTGGCGCGCGCGCGTCATCAGGTCGAGCTTCCGTCGCTCCATCTGCTCCTCGAACACCCTGAAGCGCGCCAGTTGCAGCGGCGTAAGCAGGCTGGTGAGCGCGTCACTGGCCTTCCGCACGTCGGCCATCGACGACGCGTCGTGCTCGTCGAGCCGGCGGAGCTGTTCGCGCAGCGCCGCGTCGTCGGGCGTCGCCGCGCGTGTCAGGCGCACGAGCCCGTTCATCAGGCGCATCCGTTCCTGCAACTGCCGGCGCCTGGCGTCGATGAGCGTCTTGAACTTCGGCATGAACCGTGCGAACTCGTCTTCGCCAAGGCCCAGTTGCTCCTGCGCCTGCACGAGGGCGTAGGCGTCGAACAGCCGCCCCACTTCATTCGGGTTGGCCGGCAGCCCCTCGCCGCCGATCGGGCCGGGCTGCGGCGCGCCTGGCCTGGGCGCCTGTGGCGCGTCCTGCGCCGCGGCCCCGACGGCCCCGCACAGCGCCATCCCCATCACGAACGTCAGCGTGCGCCACGTCTGCATCGTCACGAGCGTCTCTCCCTCACACGCCAGAATCGCCGGCGTGCCCCCCAAGTTCTTCGCGCAACAGCGTGGCCAGGGCGCTGCGCTCGTCGGCGCTCAGGTCCTGCAGCGCCAACTCCGCAGACGCCGGTGCCAGCACGTCATCGATGCCGGCACTCGCGACGTCGGCATCGGCGGCCACGTCGACCACCAGTTCCCATTCATCATCCGACGTCAGCGGCGCGTCGCCGGCCACCTGTTCGGCCACGATGGCGGTCGTGCCCGGCGTGGGCACCGCGGTGGGCGTGCGTCGAGCCGGCCACGCGACCGCCAGCACCAGCGCCATCGCCGCGCAGGCCCCGGCGGCGTACGACCACGAACGCCACGCGGCCCACCACGACGGCGCTACAGGCGCCGCCTCGGCAGCGATCGCCTCGTGCACGCGGCGCGAGAAGTGATCCCAGAACAGCGGCGAGGGCTCTGGCACGTCATCGAGCGCCAACGTCGCCAGCACGCCACGCAGCGCGTCGATTTCGGCGCGGCACTCGGCGCAGGCGGCGACATGCGAATCGTCGATCGGGCCCGGCGTTTCGGCCAGCGCCAGCAGCGCATCACGATGCAGGTGCATCACGCCACCTCCGTCTCGCCGAGCAGGCGTTTCAGGTTCCGCAGCGCATGGAAGAAGTTGGCCTTCACGGCACCGACCGAGCTGCCGAGAATCTTCGCGATCTGCTCGTGCGGCAGCTCATGATACATGCGCAGGATGACCGTCGCGCGCTGCTTGCGCGGCAACTGCGCGATGGCGCGCCGCACCTGCCGTGCCTGTTCGGCGCGGTCGACGCCGCGGTCGGGGCCCTCGTCGGGGCTGACATGGCGTTCGGGCGACAGTTCCTCGAGCGCCGGGGCCTTGAGACTGACCTTGTTCAACGAGGTGTTGACCGCGATGCGGTAGATCCAGGTGCTGAAGGCGGCGTCGCCCTTGTAGGCGGCGAGGCCGCGGTACGCGCGAACGAAGACATCCTGGGCGAGGTCGGCCGCGTCGTCGTGGTTGTTGACGAAGCGATAGCAGACCCGGTAGACGATCCGCCGGTGACGTTCGACGAGGACGTCGAAGGCGTCCCTGGCACCGGCGCGGGCGGCGGCGACGAGGGCGGCGTCGTCGGCGCCGGGATCGACACGGAGTGCCGTCGAGGCGTCAGCCACGAACGCCCTGGGCGACGGGGAGGGGAAATCCGGTCTGCATGCGGGCACGACCTCCGACCATCGCAGGGTGTCGCCGTTGATCACGTGAGTGGGCTCCCGGGAGGCGGTGCGTTTGGGCTGCGGCCGCGTTCCCCTGAGCGGTAAGACCGGGCGGGCAGGTGGAATGTTTAGTCAGGCCGCGGAGAGTGGCATTGACTTTCGCCTTTTGTTTGCATACCATGCGACAGACAGTATTCACGGCGCCACGACCGCTTAGGGTCTGGCCTTCCCGGGGGAGGTTCCCTGGTGCAGCCGCTCACCAAACGTCAGCGCGAGATTCTCGACTACCTCACCGATTTCATTCAGCGCCACGGCTATGCCCCGAGCCTCGAGGAGATCGGGCGCCAGTTCGGGTTGTCGTCACTGGCGACGGTACACAAACACCTGACCAACCTGCAAGACAAGGGCTTCATTCGCCGCGCGTGGAACCGGTCGCGTTCGGTCGAAATGGTGCCGAGCCGGACGGGCGGCCGCGCCGTCGAACTCCCGCTGCTCGGCTACGTGGCGGCGGGCCGCCCGATCGAGGCGGTCGTGGGCAGCGAGACGATCTCGGTGCCCGAGACGCTCGTGGGCCGCAAGGAAACGTACGTGTTGCGGGTCAAGGGCGAGTCGATGATCGACGAGCAGATCCGCGACGGCGATTTCGTCATCGTCGAGGATCGGACGACGGCCGAGAATGGCGAGATGGTCATCGCGATGCTCGAAGGGGCCGACGTCACCCTCAAGAAGTTCTATCGCGAGAACGGGCACGTGCGTCTGCAGCCCGCGAATCCGACCATGCTACCGCTGGTGGTGCCGGCCGAGCGCGTCCAGGTGCGCGGGGTGGTCATCGGCGTGATGCGCCGTTACTGAGTCAGCGGGGGGCGAGGCCCACGTCATGAGCGAACGTCGTCAAGTCAACTTCACGATTGTGCCGGCCGAAGCGGGCGGCGAACCCCGCACCTACGCGAACTTCTGCGCGGTGTCGCACACGCCGTTCGACTTCACCCTGACGTTCTGCGAGGTGCAGCCGCTGACCGAGCACGACGTGAAGCAGGCCGAGGCCGATCACGTCGTGCATGCCCCGGTCAAGGCCAAGCTGGTCGTCCCCGTGCAGTTCATTCCAAATCTGATTTCAGCGCTGCAGGAGCACTGGCGCGTCTTCAGCGAATCGCAGCCATCGCCCGGCGAGTGGAAGGGCGGTCCCGTGCATTGACCCCGGTCGGGTGACCGGGGTCGTCGTCGAGACGCCACGGCGCGAGGGGCGCCGTGTGGGAAGGGGTGTGTCATGCCGCAGTTCATCGTGATCCGCTTCGTTGACTTCCACGCGGCGGCGGAGCGGCGTGTGACGCCGGGCCTGGCCGGCCGTGCTCTGGTGATCGGCGGCGCGCGCGACGCGCGCGGCGACGTCGTTGCCGTCTCGCTCGAGGCACGCAGCCTGGGAGTGCAGGTGGGCATGCCGTTGCGCGAGGCGGCCAGCCGTGCGCCGCACGCCGTCTTCCTGCCCGGCCGCCTCGATCGGGCGCTCGACTTTGCGTGCGAAGTCGACGAAGCCGTGCGTCGTCTTGCGCCGCACGTCGCCTGGACGACGATCGACGAGGCCGCACTCGAGTGCGAGGCGCGCGGTGCCGACGCGCTGGTCGACGCGGTCACGGCGGCCTGTGCCGCTCCTTTCGGCCTCACCACCGCCATCGGCATCGCCGGCTCGCAGATCGCCGCGCGCGCCGCCGCGCGCGTCGTCGGGCAGCGCGGCGTGCTGCACGTCCTGCCGGGATACGAGCGGCGGTTCCTCAGCCGGCTCGACGTCGCGTGGCTCGACGGCGTGTCGCCCGCCCTGCTGGCCCGCATGCGCGCCCGCGAGCTCGACACGTTTGGTGATCTCGCCGCCCTGTCGACCGCGGAGTTGCTGCACACCATCGGGCGCGAGGGGCCGGTGCTCGCCCGTCTCGCCGCAGGCGACGACCATCGCCGCGTCGCCGGCGCGGCACGGCCACGTCGGCTGTGCCGCACCGTCGCGTTCGATCGCCTCGTCGCCGACGCGACCGCCCCCATGGCGGCGCTCGAAGCCCAGATCGAGACGCTCACGCAGCGCGCCAGGCAATTCGGATGCGGCGCGCGCAGTGTATCGGTGCGCGTGGAATACGAGGATGCCTCGACCGGGCAGCACACCACGGGCCTGCGGGCGCCGACGACCGATCCCGCGCCACTCGTCGTGGCCCTCAGGGCGATCGCCGCGCGGCTGCAACTCGACACGCGGCCGTGGCGCAGCGCGACGGTGTCGATCGGCGCACTGACGGCGGCCCCCCAGCAACTGTCGCTGTTTGCACCCCACCCAGGCGTGCGCCCGGTCGTGCGCCTGCGGACCCGCGCGGGGTTTGCGGCGCTCGCCGCGCTGCCGTATCTGCAGCGCCGCCGCGCCTGACGCGGCAACCTGCTATCCTCGCCGCATGGCGAAGAAGACCGTCACGAACGCGCGCTCAGGGGCGCGCGGGCAACGTCCCGACGCCGTCGACGTCGTCCGCAGGCTCGCGACGACGTTTCCCGGCGCCACCACCGAACTGCATTTCTCGAACGCGTTCGAGTTGCTCGTCGCCACGGTGCTGTCGGCGCAGTCGACCGACGCGCGCGTCAACCTGACCACGCCGGAGTTGTTCAAGACCTATCCCGATGCCAGAGCCCTGGCCGGGGCTGACCTCACCGCGCTCGAGCAGTTGCTCGTGCCCACCGGCTTCTTCAGGCAGAAGGCCAGGTCAATCACGAAGCTGTCGCAGCGGCTGCTCGACGACCACGGCGGCGAGGTACCGGCCGACATGGAGTATCTCGTCACCCTGCCGGGCGTGGGACGCAAGACCGCCAACGTGGTGCTCGGCCACGCGCTGGGCGTCCCGGGCCTCCCGGTCGATCGGCACGTGCTGCGCGTCGCCAACCGTATCGGCGTCGCCACCGGAGACGATCCCGTGAAGGTCGAGCGCCAGTTGTGCGATCAGCTTCCGGCCGACCAGTGGACGCTCGCGTCGGACTGCCTGATCCTGCATGGGCGGCGTGTGTGCCGCCCCACCCCGCAATGCGCGCGGTGCGTCCTCAACGACATCTGCCGCTACGCGGTAGCCGGTACCCGCGCGCCGAAACCAGCGCCGGCGAGGACGCGCGCATGACGCGAGCCGAGTTCGAATCGCTGGTCACCGAGGCCGTCGCCACCATTCCGCGCCGGTTCCGCGATCACATGGCCAACATCTCGATCGTGGTCGAAGACGAGCCCGCTGACGACCTGCTCGACGACATGGAGGTCCCCGACGGCGAGACATTGTTCGGGCTCTACCAGGGCACGCCGCTCACCGAGCGGGGCTGGGCGTACGGCAATGCCCTGCCCGACCGCATCGTTCTCTACCAGTGGCCGATCGAAGACGCCTCGGACGACGAGGACGACCTGGTCGTGGCGATCGGCGAGACGCTGATCCACGAAGTCGGGCACTACTTCGGGCTCAGCGAAGACGAAATCGAAGCCATCGAAGAGAAGTACTGGCGCGGAGAGGCGGAAGACGCGTGACGGCACGCAAACGATTCGGGCAGCACTTCCTCCTGCCCGTGTGGGCGGCGCGGATCGCCGACGCCGTGGGGTTGTCGCCGACAGACGCGGTCATCGAAGTGGGTCCCGGCCAGGGGGTCATGACCCTCGCGCTGCTCGAGCGTCACGCGGCGCTGACCGCGATCGAGATCGATCGCGACCTGGTGGCGTCGCTCCAGAAGGCCCTGCCGGCGTCCGTGCAGCTGATCGAAGGCGACGTGCTGCGGCAGTCCTGGGCCGACCTGGCCGCGCGCACCCGGGCGTGGCACGCGGCGCAGACGGGTGACGTGGGCGACGTGCGGCTCGTCGGCAACCTGCCCTACAACATCGCCAGCCCACTGCTCATCGACCTGCTGCATGCCGCCCGCGCCGGCGTCGCGATGCGCGATGCGGTGGTGATGGTCCAGCGCGAGGTGGCCGACCGGCTGGCGGCCGCCTGCGACACGGCCGACTATGGCCCGCTCGCGGTCGCGATGCAGACCTGGGCCGACGTGACCCGCCTGATGGAGGTCCCCCCCGGGGCGTTCCGGCCCATGCCGAAGGTGCACTCCACCGTCCTGCGCCTGACCTGGCGACCGGCCGACATCGCGGTGGCGTCGGTCGAGG
>JAEUQQ010000709.1 GCA_016789685.1 Acidobacteriota bacterium
GCTGAGATCGGGGCGTTCGACCCCGCGCACCTGACGCCGGCCTGGCGAGAGGCGCTGCGCGAATGCCGCGCCCGCACGCGCGCGCTGTTCGTCGAGGGACGCGGCGTGACCGGGCGTGTCGAGGGACGGCTGCGGCACGAGTTGCGTCTCACGTGGCTGGGCGGCATGCGGATACTCGAGCGACTCGACCGGCGCAGCAACGCGGCGGGCCACGAGCGGCCGTCGCTCGGGGCAGCCGATGCCCTTGTCCTCGCCGGACGCTGGGTGTCGTGGTCGGGAGGCCGGGGGGCGAGATGAGGAAGAAGACCGACCTCCCCCGGAAGCCGTCGGTGGTGCCCGCCCGAACGACAGCGCGTGCCACCCGCGCGAAGGCCGCGCCCGGGAGGCGCGCGACGGCGCCCGCACCCATGCTCACGGCGTCGGCGAAACGCACGTTCAGGACGAAACTGCTCGGGTGGTACCGTGCGCAGGGCCGCTCGCTGCCCTGGCGCGAGACCGACGACCCGTACCACATCCTCGTGTCAGAGGTGATGCTCCAGCAGACCCAGGTCGATCGCGTGCTGCCCAAGTACCACGAGTGGCTCGCGAAGTTCCCGTCGCTCGACGTGCTGGCCGGCGCAGACGAGCACGATGTGGCCGAGACCTGGCGGCCGCTGGGCTACAACATCAGGCCACGGCGGCTGCAGTCGATCGCCCGCGAGGCGGTGGCGCGCTTCGGCGGGCAATTGCCGTCAGACGAGGCGACGCTGCGGTCGTTCAAGGGCATCGGTCCCTACACGGCGGGCGCGGTGTTGAGCTTCGCGTTCAGGAAGCGCGCCGCCATTCTCGACACGAACGTCGCGCGCGTGCTGTTCCGCATCTTCGTGGGCGAGGGCGACCCCGACGCGCACGCGATGCAGCGCCACCTCTGGGCGCTGTCGCGCGACGTGCTGCCCCGTCGGCACGCCGAGGTCTTCGACTTCAACCAGGCGCTGATGGACTTCGGGGCGCTGCAGTGTCCGGCGCGCAAGCCGCAGTGCCCAACGTGCCCCCTGCGGCGCCAGTGCCGCTGGCACCGCGCGTAGACCGCGGGGGGGGGCCGCGGAGGGGTCACATCTTTCTTCATCACATTTCGCACGGTCTGACCCAGGTGCCAGATCGTGCGTTATGTCATGAAGAAAGATGTGACCCCCTCGCGTGGAGGGCTACGACGAGAGCAGCAGGGCGATCAGGGCACGGTCGGCTTCGGGGAACTCGACCTCGCCCAGATGGGCGCGCGGCACCCAGCGCATCTCCTGCCCGAGCTGGGGCTCGGGCTTCCCGCGCAACCAGCACGCGAAGAAGTGCAGCTCGACGACTTTCCCGGGGTACGCGTGCACGGTCGTGAGGATCAGCGGGCCGACCTCGATCTCGACGGCCAGCTCCTCGCGCATCTCGCGGACGAGGCACTGCTCGAGCGTCTCGCCCGGATCGCGCTTGCCCCCGGGAAACTCCCAGAGTCCCTCGAGGTGCGTGCCGTGCAGCCTCCGCGTCAACAGCACCTCGTCGCCACGCTGCGCAACCGCCGCCGCCACAGACACTGTCGGAACGGCAGCCTCGCCAGGCATCACGCGAACGGCAGGCCGACGACCATGACGTCGGCGGTGCGGCCGCCGTCGGTGGCGACCAACTCGGTCTCCTCGGCCGCCGCGTCGCGATGCACGGTGCCCAGCGCAATCGACCTGCCCGTACTCGGGTGGTGGGTGACGCTGGTCACCACGCCCACGTCGCGGTCGTCACGCCTCAGCATGTCGCCGGCCACCATCTGGGCGCTCCCGAGCGCGCGCAGGCCGACGAGCCGCTTGGCCACCCGCCCGTGCCCGATGTCGCGCATCCGGACGATGATCTCCTGGCCCACGTAGCAGCCCTTGGTCGCACTGATGGCGCGCCCTTCGATGCCTGCCTCTGGGGGGATCGTCTGCGACCCCATGTCGACACCGAAGCGCGGCCGACCAGCCAGCACGCGCCGGTGCTCCCACGCCTCGTCGCCCGCCGCCACGCCGCCGTTGGCGACGAGTCCCGCCCAGGCAATCCGGCAATGGTCGTGCGCCACGTAGACATCGACGCCCGGGCCGCCAAGTTCGTGCGAGACGGCGATCGTCGCGGCGACGCCGCACACGTTGGTGGTGACGTGGTGGTGCTCGAGGTCGGGCAGCACCTTCGGATCGAGCCCCAGCACCCGCGCCACGGCCTGGCCATGCACCGACAGGCACGACAGGGTGCCGGTGGCATCGCGCACGACCACGTCCTCCATGATGACGAACAGCTCGAACTTCGCCGCGACGTCGGCGAGCGACACGTGCGGGACATCGACGAGCACCTCGTCGTCGTGGACCAGCACGACCATGTCGGTCACCATGCGTCCCTGCGGCGTCAGGTAGCCTGCATAGGCCCCCATGCCGGGTCGCAGGGCGGCGATGTCGTTGGTCAGCAGGCCCTGCAGCCACGACGTCCGATCGGCACCGGTCACGACGAGGCGCCCCCGCTCGCGGGTCCGGTCGAACACCAGGGTCTGGGAGGCATCGGGGATGGCGGCGATGGTCATGGCGACGTCCTTGGGCGGTTGCGCCCCCGAGGCGGCGGCTTGTACTCTACCGGCATGACGAAGCCGGGTCGCCTGCTCGCATTCATTCTCGCACTCCTGACGGTGCCGGTCGCGGCGATCGCACAGACCGCCGACTCCGACGCCTTCACCCTCAAGGTGCTCCTGCGCGGGGCCGCCATCGGCGATGAGGTCGTGGTCGTCAACCGCACGGGAAGCGGCTGGACGGTGTCGTCGGCCTCGCGGCTCGGCGCGCCCCTCATGTTCGAGCTGCGCAACGCCGAGCTGAAGTACGCGCCCGACTGGAGCGCGCTGTCGCTGAGCATGGAAGGCAGCGTGCGCAACGAGGTCTTCGCAGTCAGCACGACCATCGCCAACGGCCTCGCCTCGAGCAACATCCTGCAGGGCACGAACCGCACGACCAAGAACGACGCGGTCTCTGACGGCACCATCCTGCTGCCCAACAACTTCTACGGCGCCTACGTCGCGCTGGCGCGCGCGCTGGTCGCCGCCACCCCCGGCACCGCGCTCAAGGCCTACGTCGCCCCGCAGGCCGAGATCGCGCTCACGGTCGACTCGGTGGCCGAAGACCGGCTGCAGACGGCCGACCGCACCTTCACCGCCAGGCGCGTGCGCCTCACCATGGCCAACCCCGGCGGGCCGCTGTCGGTCGACCTCTGGAGCGAGCCGGACGGGCGGCTGGTGCGCATCTCGATTCCGGCGGCGCAGCTCGACGTGGTCCGCGAAGACGTCGCCTCGAGCGCCGCGCGCCAGTTGACGTTCTATCGCGAGGGCGACGAAGACGTGCGGATCGCCGCCAACGGCTTCAACCTCGCCGCGACCATCTCGCGCCCGAAGAACCCGGCCACCCCCAAGGTGCCCGCCGTGGTCCTCGTGGCCGGGTCGGGGCCGATGGGACGCGACGAAGTGGTCGCGGGCATTCCGATCTTCGGCCAGCTTGCCTCGCAACTGGCCGACGCGGGTTACTTCGTGGTGCGGTACGACAAGCGCGGCGTCGGCCAGAGCGGCGGGCGCGTCGAGGCCGTCACCCTGCAGGACTACGCCGACGACGTGCGCGCGGTGCTGAAGTTCGTCGACTCGCGGAAGGATGTGGACGACAAGCGCATCTTCCTGGTTGGTCACAGCGAGGGAGGCTGGGTCTCGATGCTGGCCGCCGCGGCCGACGACCGAGTCGCGGGTATCGCGCTCTGCGGGGTGCCCTCGGGCACCGGCGCCGACCTGGTCGTCGAGCAGCAGCGGGCCGCGCTCGAGTCGCTGACGCTGACGTACGCCGAGCGCGAAGAAAAGCTCGCCCTCCAGCGCCGCATCAACCAGGCCGTCGTCACGGGACAGGGCTGGGAGGCGGTCACGTCAGACCTCAGGCGGCAGGCCGACACGCCGTGGTTCCGCAGCTTCCTGATGTTCGATCCTGCGGTGCAGATGCCCAGGGTCAAGGTCCCCGTGCTCGTCGTCCAGGGCGAGCGCGACCGGCAGGTCGTGGCGAGCCACGGGCAGAAACTCGCCGCCCTCGCCAAGGCACGCAAGAAGGATCCCGGAGCCAGCGTGGTCGCGATTGCCGGAGTGAATCACCTGTTCGTGCCGGCGGCGACCGGCGCAGTGGCGGAGTACGCGTCACTGCCGACCCGGGACATCACGCCCGAGTGGTCAAAATCCCTCGTGGCATGGATGTCCGGCATCCGCCAGTAGGGGCGCATCATGATGCGCCCTGTCCCTGCCCCTGCGCCCTGACCCGCCGCCCTCCGAAGCCAGCGAGCGAAGCGAGCGCTCCAGCGACGGAGGGTCACTCGTAGCGGAGGGCCTCGATCGGATCGAGGCGCGACGCGCGGATGGCTGGCAGCAGCCCGGCGATCAGGCCGACCACCATCAGGATCGCCGAGCACGTGGCGACGAGGTCGAACGACAGCACCAGGAAGATGTCGGTCGCGCGCGTCGAGTCGTCGAGCAGTTCCGCGAGGAACGGCCGCGGACTGAACGCCCACACCAGCCCGAGTGAGATCGCGATGCCGACGACGCCGCCCATGAGCGACGTCGCGACGCCTTCGAGCAGGAACTGCAGCATCACGTGGCGCCGCTTCGCGCCCAGCGCCTTGCGGATGCCGATTTCGCGCGTCCGCTCCTGCACCGACACGAACATGATGTTCATCACGCCGACGCCACCGATGCCGAGCGTGAGCACCCCGATGAAACCCAGCACGAGCTTCAGCCCGAGCACCATCCCGCCGGTGATCTTCGACGACTCGGTCGATCCGAAGGTGCGTAGCGCCCGTTCGTCAGACGGGTTGAAGGCGTACTGCTTGGCAAGGTATTCGCGGATCGACCGGTCGGCCTTGGGCTCGAGCGGCAGCGAGACGGCCTGCCACACGAACGTGTCGACCCAGGGCTGGTACCACAGTTGGTCGGCAACGGTGTAGGCGACGAAGATGCACTCGCGATCGGGGCGGAAATAGTTCGACAGCTGCGCTTTCTCCTGCATCACGCCGATGACCTCGAACGAGATCCCGCGGATGCGGATCGACTCGCCGATCGGATCACTCTGCCCGAACAGCTTACGCGCCACCTCGGAGCCGAGAAACGCGGTCCGCCGCTGCAGGCGCACGTCCTCGTCGTCGATGAAGCGGCCGCCGGGCATCGGGCGTTCGCTGCGCATGATGCCGTACGACGGCGCCACGGCGCGGATCAGGTACGACGACTGCTTCGTGCCGTACGACACGGGCAGTTCCTCGACCAGCTCGGGGCTGATGTTCTTGACCAGCGGCAACTGCGCCATCTGGTGCACGTCGTCGATCTTCACGCGGATGCGCCGCCCCGCGCGCTCGCCGCCGGCCTGCGCGCTGGTCTGGCCGGGCCATGCGACGTTCACGCCCTCGCCGAACGCATTGGCGAAGCCCTGCGCCAGCGCGTCGCGGAAGCCGTTGCCGTACGCCAGCAGCATCACGACCGAGACGATGCCCCACGAGATGCCGACCATCGACAGGAACGCGCGGAAGCGGTTGCGCGACAGGCCCTGCGCGGCCTCGCGCGCCACCTCGCCGAGCATCTGGAGTCCGGTGAAACGCGGGCGCACGAGCGCCACGTGCATGTCGGCGCGTTCGACGGGCTCCCCGTACGTCTGGGCGGGCGTGCTCATGGCCTACATCTCGTAACGCAGCGCCTCGACGGGCGGGAGTTCCGCCGCGCGGCGTGCGGGATAGAGCGCGGTCACGATCCCCACCACCGCGAGCGCGGCGACGGTGACGACGGCCGCGTTGGGTGTGAAGATCATGCCGGAGAACCGCTGGGTGGTCGGGGCGGCGGCGTTGACCAGCGCGCACAGTCCCAGCGCTACCGACATGCCGAGCGTGCCGCTGATCGCCGTGATCAGCATGCCCTCGAGGAAGAACTGCCGCATGATGTCGACGGTCGTCGCGCCGAGCGCCTTGCGGACGCCGATCTCGCGCGTCCGTTCCTTCACGGCGATCAGCATGATGTTCATGACGCCGAGGCCGCCGAGGGCCAGGGTCACGAACCCGACGATCGAGAAGAAATCTTTCATGGTCTGGACCATGCGGCCGAACATCATCGAATCGACCGAGGTGTCCCACATCGAAATCGCCTCGCGGTCGTCGGGATCGAAGCCCTTGCTGCGGGCGAGCACGGCGCGCACGTCCTTCTCGAGTTCCCAGTCGATGTCGCGGATGCGGCCCTGCCGCCCGTCGACCTGCCGCGGCAGGTCGTCGACCACCCACTGGTGTGGTGCCACGATGATCTGCGAGACCGTGCCGAGTGGCGTGTCTGGCCGCGGGAAGTCGCGCGACATCGTCTGGAACGGCACGAAGATCTTCTCGTTGTCGGGGCCGCTGTAGTTGCTGTCCTGTTCCTTGTGGCGGATCGTTCCGACGATGGTGTACGCCAGCCCGTTGAGCGTGATCGACTGGCCCAGCGGATTGCGGTCGGCGAACAACTGCTTGACGACATCGGCGCCGACGACCGCGACACGCAGCACCTTGCGCTCGTCGTCCCAGTTCAGCTGCCGCCCGCGTTCGATGTCGAGCGTGCGGATGTCCTGGTAGCTCGGCTCGATGCCGTGCACCTGGTTGGCGCTCGCGTTGTAGGGGCTCTTGATGCGGAGGCCGCCGCGCTGGATTTCGGGGCTCGCCACGCGCACCAGGCGTGACTGCTCGACCAGCGTCCGCGCGTCCTGGGCCGTGAGGAAGATGCGGCGGCCGGCGCGCTCGCCCCCGACCTGTGTGCTCGTGCGCCCGCCCCACGTGATCGCGATGTTCTTGCCCAGGTCGCGCAGTACCTTTTCGTTGCCTTCGCGGAATCCCTCGCCCGTTGCCGAGAGAATCACCACC
Source organism: Acidobacteriota bacterium (assembly GCA_016789685.1). Taxonomy (GTDB): domain Bacteria; phylum Acidobacteriota; class Vicinamibacteria; order Vicinamibacterales; family JAFNAJ01; genus JAEUQQ01. Next base: position 6,916 of record JAEUQQ010000709.1, read on the forward strand.
GAGACGATGCCCCACGCGATCCCGAACATCGTCAGGAAGCTGCGGAGCTTGTGCGCCCAGAGGTTCTGGACCGTCTGCTGCAGGGCTTCGCGCATCGCCTCGTGCCTCAGTGTGTGCGAGGAACCGGTGCGGCCCTACGAGGGCAGCACCACCTTGTCGCCCGGTTTCACGCCATCGAGCACCTGCGTCTTCGTGCCGTTGCCGATGCCCGTCTTCACCTTGACCTTGCGATGACCCTCGGGCGCCGCCGGATCGACGAGGTCGACCGTGGGCGTGCGCTCGGCGTCATAGGTGATCGCCGCCTCGGGCACGATGAGCGAGTTCGGGTGCTCTTCGAGGATGATCTCGGCGTTGGCCGTCATGTTGGCCTTGAGTTCGTTGCCGGGATTCTGGATCGATACCTCGACCTCGAAGGTCGTCACGTTGTCCTTTTCGACGCCGATCGGCGAAATCTGCGTGACCTTGCCCTCGAACGCCTTGTCCTTGAACGTCTCGACCGTGATCCGGGCCGGCATGCCCAGGCGCACGCGGCCGATGTCGGCCTCGTCGACCTTGCCGCGCACGAACACCGAGTTGATGTCGCCGAGCGTCATGACGAGCGTGGCGGCGGCGCCCATGTTGAGGATCGAGCTGACCGGGCTGCCGAGCTCGACGTCGCGCGAGAGCACGGTGCCGTTGATCGGGGCGCGGATGGTCGCGTTGCGGAGTTCCTCGGCGGCGCGCGCGACGGCCGCCCGGGCTTGCGCGACCTTGGCGGCAGCCTCTTCGACACGTGCCCGCGAGACGATGAGCTGTCCCTTGGCGCTGCGCTGCTTGTTCTCGGCCACGTCGCGAGCGCTCTTGAGGTCGTCGAGCTGCGACTGCGAATACAGCTTCTCGGCATAGAGCCGCTCGCCGCGATCGTAGGCGCGGCGCGCGAACTCGAGGTCGGGGCTCTCGGCCTCGATGGTGTTCTTCTCGAGCTGGGCGCGGGCGGCGGTGAGGTTCGCCTCGGCGGCCTGCAGGTTCGCCTCTTCCTCGCGCAGCCGGGCCGCGAGCTGTTCCTTGTCGAGTTCGGCGAGCACGTCGCCGGTCGTCACGACCGCGCCGACGTCATAGCGAAGGGCTTCGATGATGCCATTGGCCTTCGACTTGATCTCGACCTTGGCGATCGGCTCGATCTTGCCGGTGGCCACGACCGACTTGACCATCGTCCCGCGCTCGATGGTGGCGAGGCGCGAGGCGTCGAATCCGGCTTTGGCCCCGTTCCGGGTGGTGAGGACATAGGCGGCCGAGGCGACGACGAGGATGGCCCCGCCGATGTACATCCAACGCGTGCGTCCGTTCTTCATGCTGGTGGCCCCGGCAGGCCGCCATGGCCTGCAATCCGTGAGACACAGCCTTTGACGGAGCCGCGCCCCGATGGTTCCGCGGAGGGGTCACCCTTCGCTGCTACAATGCGCCACGTCTACCCTGGGGGCTCCATACATGCGGATCGGTGTGCTGAAGGAAACGTTTGCAGGCGAACGGCGCGTCGCGCTCGTCCCTGGCGTGCTCGCAACACTGAAGAAGGCCGGCTGCGACGTGGTCGTCGAACCGGGCG
>JAEUQQ010000734.1 GCA_016789685.1 Acidobacteriota bacterium
TCGAGCGGCAGGCGTCTGACCTGCATGTGTCGGTGGGCTCGCCGCCGATCATCCGGCACGACGGCGAGATCAAGCCGCTGCCCGACATGCCGCGGCTCTCGAGCACCGACACGCAGCAGCTGCTGCTGTCGATTGCGCCGCCCCGCAACCGCGAGGAGTTCGAGCGGCGGCACGACACCGACTTCGCGTACGAGATCCCGGGCCTGGCGCGCTTCCGCTGCAACCTGTTCGTCGATCGGCTCGGGATGGGCGGGGTGTTCCGCGTGATCCCGCACCGCATCCTGACGGCCGAGGAAATGGGCCTGCCGACCGAGATCCTCGACCTGTGCCGGCTGCCCAAGGGCCTCGTGCTCGTCACGGGCCCGACGGGCTCGGGCAAGTCGACGACCCTCTGCGCGCTGATCGACTACATCAACCGTACGCGCAACGATCACATCATCACCATCGAGGATCCCCTCGAGTTCATCCACGAGAACAAGGGGTGCCTGATCAACCAGCGCGAGGTCGGGCCGCACACCGACTCGTTCAAGGACGCGCTGCGCGCCGCCCTGCGCGAGGATCCCGACGTCGTGCTCGTGGGCGAGATGCGCGACCTCGAGACGGTGGCGATCGCGGTCGAGACCGCAGAAACCGGGCACCTGGTGTTCGGCACGCTGCACACCTCGTCGGCGCCGGCGACGATCGATCGCATCATCAACCAGTTCCCGGCCGATCGGCAGCAGCAGATCCGCACGATGCTGGCCGACGGCCTCAAGGGCGTCATCAGCCAGGTGCTGTGCAAGCGCCTCGGCGGCGGCCGCGTGCCCGCGATGGAAGTGATGATCGGCACCTCGTCGATCTCGAACCTGATCCGCGAGGCGAAGACGTTCCAGATCCCGTCGATCATGCAGGCGGGCCGGCGCCACGGGATGTGCCTGCTCAACGACAGCCTGTTCGACGTGGTGAAGCGCGGCCTCGTCGATCCGCGCGAGGCCTACGCGAAGTCGGTCGACAAGGCGAGCCTGCTTGGCCTGTTCACGCGTGGGGGCGTGGACGTCTCGTGGGCGCCGAAAGACCAGGCCGCCGGCGCGGCCCCGCCGCCGCAGGGGCGCCAGGCCTGACGTCATGGCGCACTGCCGCGTCAGCCAGCCCACTCACGACCGCGTGATGGGCTTCCACCGCTGCTCGAGATACTCGGCGACGCGGGTCAGCGGCAGCGTGAGGATCAGGTAGATCACCGCGACCAGCGGCCAGATCGTCAGCGGCGCCGCGTGGCGGCTCGCCAGTTCCTGGCCGGTGCGCGCCAGTTCGGTCAACCCGATCACCGAGACCAGCGACGAGTCCTTGAGCAACGCGATGCTCTCGTTGGTCAGCGGGGGCACCACCCGCCTGAACGTCTGCGGCAGGATCACGCGCCGCATCGCCTGCCAGTAGTCCATGCCCAGCGCCCGCGCGGCCTCCATCTGCCCGGCATCGATCGACACGATGCCGGCCCGGATGATCTCTGAGATATACGCGCCGGCGTTCAATGTCAGGGCGAGGATGCCGCTCGTGTACGCCGGCAGGTTCACGCCGACGCTCGGCAGCACGAAGTAGATGAACAGGATCTGCACCAGCAGCGGAGTGCCGCGCATCACCTCGACGTAGACGGCCGCCGGCGAGGCGAGCACGCGCCGCGGCTGCACGCGCGCGAGCGCCAGCACGAGCCCGAGCGGCAGCCCGAGGACGAGGCTCGAGAGCGCCATGAGCGCGGTGATGCCGACGCCGCGCAGGAACAGGTGCCACGTGCGGCCGACCAGGCCGGCATCGAACGCGCGCGGCGCCTCGGTGCCCTGGCTGCGCGCCACGCTCGCCTCGCCGAACCACGTGGCGTGGAGCTTCGCGTACTCGCCGCTCTCCTGCACGCGCCACAGCGCGGCGTTGATCGCGCGCCTGAGGTCGTCGCTCCCACGCGCGAGGACAATGCCGAACCGCTCCTCGGTGTACTCCCGGCCCACCGTCCTGAGCCCGGCGAAGCTGCGCATCGTCATGTAGCGCAGCACCGGCCCGTCGCTGGCCACCGCGTCGATGCGCCCGTGCTGCAGGTCGAGCAGGGCGAGATCGATGGTGTTGTACTTGGCGATCGTCACACCCGGGCGCTGCTCCATCGCGAACTGCGCGGTGGTATTGATCTGCACGCCCACGGTGCGGCCGGCCAGCGCCTCGATGCCATCGATCGTGCTGTCGCCACGCACGGCGATCGCCTGACCAGCATCGATGTAGGGATCCGAGAACAGCAGCGTCGCCGCGCGTTCGGGCGTGATGGTCACGGCCGAGACGACCACGTCGAACGTGCCGTTCTGCAGCGCGGGAAACACCCCGTCGAAGCTGGCGTTGATGAACACCGGTTCGACGCGGAGTTCGCGGGCGACGGCGCGGGCAAGATCCACGTCGAACCCGCTGAACACGCCGCCCTCGGCCATCCCGAAGGGCGGATAGGTGGCGTCCATGCCGATCCGCAGGGTGCCACGCGCGCGCACGCGTTCGAGCGCGGTCTGCGCCGCGAGTTCGCTGCTCGACGCGCACACGGCGACGAGGGTCATGAGCAGCCACCGGCTCACCCGGCCGGCAGCCGTTTGTCGCGCGGTCACGATGCCCTCCCCTGCCGGCCGTCGTGGAAGCTGTCCATGAACGCACGAGTCTCGGGGTGCGCCGGGCTGCCGAACACGGCCGACGCGGTGCCGGTCTCGACGGCGCGTCCACCCTCGAAGTAGATCACCTGGTCAGAGATTGCGCGGGCGAAGTCGAGGTCGTGCGAGACCACCACCAGCGTCTTCCTGAGGTCGTCGAGGGCGCGCAGCAACGTCGCCACCTCGCGCACGAGGCGCGGGTCGAGTGCCGACGTGGGTTCGTCGAACAACACGACGGCGGGCTCCATCGCGAGCGCGCGCGCGATCGCGACGCGCTGCTGCTGCCCGCCCGACAACTGCGCCGGATGGTGATGCTCCTTGCCCGACAACCCCACGCGCGCGAGGTAGTGCCGCCCCACCTCCTCGGCCTGCGCCCGCGGGAGTTTCTTGACGGTGAGCGGCGCCTCGATGACGTTGCCGAGCGCCGTCAGGTGAGGAAACAGGTTGAAGTTCTGGAAGACAATCCCGACGCGTGCGCGGACACGGTGCACGAGCGCGTCCTCGTCGGCCGCCGACAGTGTCCCGCGTGGCGCGCCGAGCACCTCGACGTCGTCGATCGTGATCGACCCGGCGTCGAACGACTCGAGCCGGTTCAGGCACCGCAGCATCGTCGACTTGCCGCAGCCAGACGGGCCGAGGATCGTGGTGAGCTGCGCCTCGGCGATCGAAAACGTGGCGCCATTGAGGACCGTGTTGGGTCCATACCGTTTGACGACGTCCGTGACCTGGATCACGCGCGCGGCTCCTGACTGTGTTGACGGGTGCGGGAGAGTATAGCGGAGGACCGGTGACACCGGCCGCACCGCGACCCTGGCCAGAAGGCCGGCATCGGCGGATGTATACTCCGCGCACTCGACGCAGGACGGGCGCCACGCACGCGAGGCCGCCCGGGCGCGTGACCGGAGACACCCGCATGCCGTGGTCGCAGATCTACACGCCCATCGCCGACAGCCTGCCGCTCTCTGCGCTCGTCGCGGCCGTGCCGGTCGTCCTGTTGCTCGGCGCGCTCGCCCTGCACGTGCGGGCACATCTCGCCGCGCTGCTCGGTCTCGCGTCGGCGTTGGCCGTCGCCATCGTGGTGTTTGGCATGCCCGCCGGCATGGCGGGGATGGCTGCCGTGTACGGGGCATGCTTCGGCCTGCTGCCGATCGGCTGGATCATCCTCAACGCGATTTTCGTCTACGACATCAGCGTCACGACCGGCAAGTTCGAGGCGGTGAAGCACACGATCGCCAACATCGCCGCCGACCGCCGCATCCAGGTGCTGCTGATCGGGTTCTCGTTCGGGGCCTTCATCGAGGGCGCCGCGGGGTTCGGCACGCCCGTGGCCATCTCGGCGGCGATGCTGATCGGACTCGGCTTCAAGCCGCTCGCGGCCGCGGGTCTCGCGCTGATCGGCAACACGGCCCCCGTGGCGTACGGGGCGCTCGGCACGCCGATCATCACGCTTGCCGCCGTCACCGACCTGCCCGAGATGCAGTTGTCAGCGATGGTTGGACGCCAGCTGCCCCTCTTCTCGGTCATCGTGCCGTTCTGGCTCGTGGCGGCGATGTCTGGCCTGCGGGGCATGCTCGAGGTGTGGCCGGCGTGCCTCGTCGCCGGCCTCTCGTTCGCGATCCCGCAGTTCCTCGTCTCGAACTACCTCGGCCCGTCGCTGGTCGACATCATCGGCGCCATCGTCTCGATTGCGGCGACGGCCGTCCTTCTCGAGTTCTGGCAGCCGCGCCACATCTGGCGCTTCCCCGACGAGCGCGAGATCGCGCACCCCGGCCGCACCGTGCACACGACACGCGAGGCGCTGATGGCCTGGCTGCCGTGGATCGTGCTCTCGATCTTCGTGTTCATCTGGGGCCTGCCGGTGGTGAAGCGCTTCCTCAACGGCGTGTGGGCACCCGCGTTCGAGGTGCCCGGGTTGCACAACCTGGTGCAGAAGATGCCCCCGGTCGCCAGGGGGGCCACGGTCGAAGATGCGAAGTACGTCTTCAACCTGCTGTCGGCGACGGGCACGGCGCTGCTCGTCAGCGGCGTGGTGACAGGGCTGCTGTTACGGCAGTCGCTCGCGGACCTGGCACGGATCTACGCTGCCACGCTGGTGCGCGTGCGCTTCTCGCTGCTCACCATCGCGGCGATGCTGGCCCTCGGCTTCGTGACGCGCTACTCGGGATCCGACTCGACGATGGGCCTGGCGATCGCGTCGACAGGCCCGCTGTTTCCCTTCTTCTCGCCGTTGCTCGGCTGGCTCGGCGTCGCCCTCACAGGTTCCGACACCTCGTCGAACGTGCTGTTCGGCAACCTGCAGGTCGTGTCGGCCGAGAAACTCGGCATGTCACCGATCCTGGCCGCCGCCGCCAACAGTTCCGGCGGGGTCATGGGCAAGATGATCGACGCGCAGTCGATCGTCGTCGCCGCCGTGGCGACGGGCGAGCACGGCAAGGAAGGCGTCATCCTGCGCTACGTCTTCTGGCACAGCCTCGTGCTCGCGTGCCTCGTCGGCGTGGTCGTCTTCCTCCAGCACAACGCGTTCCCCTGGATGATCCCGCGCTGAACGCCCGTGCTGTCGTGCGCGTGGCGCGCACACGGGAACCCGGGTCGCGCGGCGACGTTCTCCTGATCACGGGCACCCGTCGCACACGGCGCCCGGCAGGGGGGCCACCATGACGTCACGCCACAGGCGCATCCTCATCGCGGCGACCGCTGCCGTCGTACTCATCGGTGCCGCCTGTGCATGGGCCGTCTTGCAGCTACCAGCACTCGGCGCGGGCGGCCTCCTGTATCCGTCGCGACGGCCCGTCACCCAGCCACCACCGCAACACTGCATCGATGCGTCGGTCACGAGCGGCGACGGTCTCACCCTCCGGGGATGGCGCTGCGCCGCCCAGGACGATCCCCGCGGCACCATCGTCTACCTGCACGGCATCGCTGACAACCGGACCAGCGCTCGTGGCGTCATCGAACGGTTCGTGAGGCGCGGCTACGGCGTCGTGGCGTTCGACAGCCGTGGCCATGGCGCGTCTGATGGCGACATCTGTACCTATGGCTTCCACGAACGGCACGACGTGCGGCGCATCCTCGACACGCTGCCCCCCAGTCCGATCGTCCTGGTCGGCACGTCGCTGGGGGCGGCGATCGCCCTCCAGGCTGCCGCCATCGACGATCGTGTCACAGGCGTCGTCGCCGCCGAGGTCTTCTCGGACCTCGAGACGGTGGCCCGCGAACGGGCGCCGCGCGTGTTCTCCGACGCGAGTATCCGCGAGGCCTTCCGCATTGCGGGCGAACGCGGCAGGTTCGACGTCACTGCAGTGAGCCCCGTCGCGTCAGCCGCATCCATCCACGCGCCTGTCCTGCTCGTGCATGGCGCCGACGACATCGATACGCCACCTGATCACTCGAGGCGCGTGCTAGTACGGCTCGGCGGCCCGAAGCGACTCATCATCGTCCCCGGTGCCGGGCACAACGGGGCCCTGCGCGCAGGCACGTGGACGACCGTCGAGCAGTGGATCGACACGATCGTGAATGCGCGTACGATCCCCCGCTCGTGAGCACCGCTGGCGAGGTCGCCCGGCACGCGGTCGGCAGGCGGATGTCCCTCCGGACGCGCCGTGCGCCCGGCGTGCTCGCGCACCAGGGCGGCACACGCGCGTGTCGTTGCGCGCCCACGCCCGGCCCACACGCGGCGCGGGCTGCGCTCAATGGCCCGCTGGCGGTAGCATCTCGGGATGACGCGACCGTCGCGTCTCCCGGAGGACGTCATTCATGCGTACTGCCCCGTGCACCATCATCGCCATCCTGTCAGCCTTCGTCATCGCCGCCCCCGTGTCTGCGCAGGACGCGCAGGGATGCACGGACCATCCGCTGTTCACCCGCATGCAGGGCTACACCATCCTGCGCTGCAGCACGAAGGCCTTCGATGCGGTCGAGTTCCGACAGGCGAAGGGCGCACGGCTCGACGTCGAGGGACGCGTGACCGAAGTGCTCTATCAGCTCGGCGACGGCGCTGTCGAAGCGAGCCGGCTGCAGATCCACCGGAACTTCGAGGCGGCGGTGAAGAAGATCGGCGGGACGACGCTCTTCAACGACGATGAAGGCAACCTGTACCTGAAGGTCGCCCGCGACGGCTCGGAATACTGGACGATGGTGGATGCGTATATCAGCACGCAATATCGCCTCGTGATCGTCGAGAAGCAGTTGATGGCCCAGCAGGTCACGGCCAATGCCGAGGCGTTCAGGAACGACATCCGCGCCACCGGGCACGCCGCGGTGTACGGCATCCACTTCGACACGGCGCGCGCCGACATCAAGCCGGAGTCGACCCCTGCCCTCGCCGAGGTGGCAAAGATGCTGGCCGCCGACGCAGCGCTCAAGGTCTACGTGGTCGGACACACCGACAATGCCGGGACGTTCGACGCAAACATGAAACTGTCGCAGGCGCGGGCCCAGTCGGTCGTGCAGGCGCTGTCGACGCAGCACGGCATCGATGCGGCCCGACTGAAGGCCGTCGGCGTCGGCCCGGTCGCGCCGGTGCAATCGAACGACAGCGAGGCAGGACGCGCGAAGAACCGGCGGGTCGAGTTGGTGCGGCAGTAGCCGCGGCCCGGGCACCGCTGGCCGGACGGGGCGTCCTGCGCCCCGTCCAGATGCGGCATGTCGCGAGGGCGCTACTTCGGATCGAGCGTCCGCCCCGCGCCGAGGTGTTCCCAGTTGACGATGGCGTTGAAGACCAGCGCGTAGCTGCCCTGCGTCTCGCCGCGCCACACCGGGTTGGGCGAGAACAGCACCACGTGCCCCTTGTCGAGTGGCACGTCGATCACCGCCGCGTGCTGTGCGATGTCGCCGCCACCGTCGAGCAGTCCAGACACCAGCAGGTCGCGCGCGTCACCGTAGCGCAGGACCACGCGCGGGCGCTGCGCCGGCGGAATCACGTACACCGGGTTGCGCAATTGCTCGTCGGTCAGCGGCACCGCCTGCCACGTCTCGGCCTTCGGCGGCTCCGGCACATCGGTCGCCGGCGCGCGCCCCTGCGGCACGTCGGGATCGTCCACCGTCCCGCGCCCGGTCGGCCGATCGGCCGGCTTGCCGCCTGGGCGTCCGCCACGGCCGCCGAGCGAGTTCGACAGGTTGAAGATCAGCCCGTTGTTCATGTAGACCGACAGCTGCTCGTTGACGCCATACGCGATCGGACTCGACGCATCCACGACCTTCGATCGCACGACGCTGCCGGGAGCGTTGAGGCGCTGTGACCTGGTGATCGACACGCCTGGCGTGAACCCGAACGTGACGGCGAGATCAGATGTGTCGTCGGTGGTGACCAGCACGCCGCCGGCGCGCACGAACGCCTCGAGGTTCGCGAGGCCAGAGAAGCCGAGCCCCGGGCGCATGTCGTCGGTCGCGTCGATCTTGCCGATGTTGGGCGTGAGCGGGGTCGTCTTCCACGGCAGCGGGTTGCCCCACATGGGCATGCCGGCCACGATCCCCTGCGGCCCCCCGCGCCCGACGGGCGGGAAGAGGATGACGTCGTACTTCGCGCGCAGGTCGCGGGTCGCTGCCACTACCTGCGTGCTGATGTAGTCGTACGGCACCTTCAGCTTGTCGAGTTCGATGCGCCACCAGCCCTCGTCCTGCGTGCTGAGCCAGGTGTGGACGTAGCCGATGCGCGGCGCCGTCGCCGCGTGCGCCCTGACCGTCGGGGCACTGCCGGCGGCATACACCTTGAGCCCGAGATCGCGGGCCGCGGTCGCGATCGCCACGGCGTCGACGTTCCGGATGATGAACGAGCCGCGGTTGAACGTCCGGCCCGACACCTCGAACGGCTCTTCGGCCACATCGAACGGCACCGAGGCGAATCGATAGCGGAGCGCGAGCAGGCTGGGATCGGTGTCGTTGTTCACGATGAACGTCGTGCCGGTGCCCTCGACGCCGCTCGGCGCGGCTGCCGGAGCGGCGAGCCGCTCCATGGCCACCTCGAGCACCCTGGTGTCGGTGACACGCGCAACCTGCACGTCGAACAGTTCGCCGAACGTCCAGCCGGTGTCGTCGTACGGGTTCTTCTGCGGATCGCTCGGGCTCCAGAACTGGTAGTCGAGCAGCGCGTCGGCGATACGGCTGTAGGGCTGGTCCATGCGCACGATGTAGCTGCCGGCCGGGAACGTGCGCGGTTCGGTCTTCTTCTCGTCCTTTTTCGCCTCGGTGGCGGCCTGCGACGTGTTCGCCTTGTCGTCCTTCCCCGCCTCGCCACGCGGGCTGGCCTTCTTCTTCGGCATCTCGATGGTGAACGCCGCGGTGGCCTTCGACACCTCGCAGCCCTGCAGTTGCAGGACGCGCAGCAACGCCGCCTGTGCCCCCGGTCGCGCATCGTCGCCGGGGAAGACGTACGCCGCCGGCCCCTCGGCCTTCGGCTTCGTCACCGACCGTTTCGACTTCAGGTAGAAGTTCCTGAGGAAGGTCTTCGCGTTCTCGCCGTAGTACGACAGGGCCGTCAGCAGGGCGGTCTGCTGGTAGTTGTTGTTGTTCCGCTGCGACCACTTCGCGCGCGGCAGCGGCGGGTTCTGCTTGAACCAGGTGCGCGCGTACTCGCGCGGCGACACGGTGCGCTCGAGCGTGTCGGCCCCACCGTTGCCGAACGTCTCGTAGAGGCGGCTGGTGCCGTTGCGCATCGCCGCGATGAACATCAGGTAGCCAGGCGTCCACGTGTCGAACGTGCCGTGCGCGAACGCGCCAGGCATGCCCATCTTGGTCAGCTCGCCCATGTTGTGATACCCGAGCATCTGCCACTCGTCGGCCAGGATGGGGTCGATCCAGGCGTTGTACGGCCCGTCACCGACGGTGTTGTCGTAGAGGTACGGCACCGACTCGTGCAGGTCGTGCAGCACCTGCGCCTTCTGCCCCACGAACGTGTTGAGCACGTTGCGCGTGAGGTTCAGCGTGAGCCCCATCCCGTCGCGGTTGTTGTCGTGGACGATGTACTTGCCCCAGTAGATGACCTGCGGCCAGTTGTCATCCGGGTGCGCGAGGTGCCAGTTGTAGACATCGACCTGCCGGTCGCGTCCATCGACCTCGGTCACCGGGGTCATGAGCGTGATCACCCGGCTGCGGATGGCCTTGATGTACGGGCTGTCGTCGACCGCGAGGCGATAGGCGAGTTCCATCAAGGCCGTCGGCGCGCCGGTCTCGCCCGCGTGCAGGGCGCCCGTGATGTAGTAGACCGGCACGGTCGTCGCCACGATCCGATCGGCCTCGGCATCGTCGAGGGCAATCGTCCGCGGATCGGCGAGCTTGCCGAGCTTCGCGCGATTCTCCTCGTACTTTGCCAGCAGCGCTTCGTCGGCGATGGCGACCGCGATCATCTCGCGCCCCTCCTCCGATGTGCCGATCGACATCACCTTGACGCGCGGCGATGCCTTCTCGAGCCTGCGCATGTAGTCGTGCACCTGTGCCGAGTACGGGAGCTTGCCCGGGGCGCCCGCGATGTCGCCGATGACGACGGCGGGCGTCGGGACGGTCTTCGACGCCGGCAGGTAGTCGACGAGCGCCGAGGTGAAGAATGGCTCCGTCGTGTACTCGCGGATCTTCCTGGTGTAGTCCTCGTCGATGGCCTGCTTCGGATCGCGCGCGTACTTGCCCTGCTGCGCACCGAGCGGCGCGCTGCCCGACGCGATCAGCAGCAGTGCCGCCACGCCGGTGGTGAAGACCTGTCGCTTCATGAGTGCCCTCGCTGCCCGTCGCCCAGTCGGGTGGGGCGGGGAACGCCCGGCGCCGGAGGGAGAACGGACCAATGACACGCGGAATCCCGGGGGACGGGTGCGTGCAACGTGGCGAGATTATAGTCGGGCGGACACCACCGCGGGTGCGGCCGACACCGCGGCACGGCGGTGACGAGGTTCGGCGCCAGACGGGCCCGGCACCGTGCGGCGCCGGGCCCCGTCAGGCGACGTCACTGCAGCTTCGTCGCCAGCGCGTTTGACCCGGCCGCCCAGTTCACGCCACCCGCGTTCGAGTACATCGCCCGCTCGACGACGATCTGGGCCGGGGTCGTTCCCAGGCTCTGCACGACGGCACCGAACCGCTTCCCGGTCGCCGATGGAAACTCGTTGGCCACGTTCACGTTGAACCGGCTGCGCGCGGGCACGTCGTAGCCGCGCACGCGCGTCGTCCCGTCTTCGAAGAGCAGCGTCACCGCCACCATGCCGGCGTGGTCTGAGGTGTTCGCGACCAGCAGGTAGGTTTCGATGCCGCGCTCGCCACCGAGTTGGCCGTCGGCGACGGCCCACTTCGTCCCCGTGGTGGTGCTGCCCGCGGAGTTGTGGGCCTCGATCCAGGACGCGCCGCCCCACCAGAGCGCGCGCTCGGCGATGACCGCGACGCCGTTTGTCGACTCGATGACGGTCGAAACCGCCGTGTTGGCCAGGGCCGCGTCCTCGTGATCGACCCAGATGTTGAAACGGCTCTGCGCGCCGACGAGGTAGTGCTTCACGATCGTCGTGCCGTCCGGGAGGAGGTACGAGGCCGTTACCTGCGCGTCGCGCGTGCCGGGATTCGCCACGAGCACGAACAGATCGAAGTAGGGGCCGGTCGCGCCCTCGGCGAAGAACCAGCGGACCGAGGGGTCGCCGATGCCCGCGCTCTCGTGGCCGGCGCCGAACATGAGCCCCCCCGCGTCGAGATAGACGGCGCGCTCGGCAATCACCGGAAGCGACGACTCGAGCACGGCCGACACGTCGGTGCTGGCCAGTTCGGCGCCTTCCTGGTCGACCCAGATGTTGGCGCGCGACGCGGGCCCCACGAGATATGTCTTCACGATGGGCGGCAGCGGTGCCGGCCGCAGGTACGTCACCGTCACGGCGGCCTGCGCGTCGTTCGGGTTCTGGATCAGGTAGAAGAGATTGAGTCCCGAGTGCGTCGCGCCCTCGGCGAAGTACCAGGTGGTGCGAGGCATGGCCACGGCCGTCTCGGCGTGGCTCCCGTACCCGGTGCCATCCCATGTGATCGTGCGATCGGCGACCAGTGGCGTCATCGATTCGACGATCGTCGACACTGCTGCCTGCCCGAGCCCGGGCACGTCGGTGTTGAGCCGCACCGTGCGGCGTCCGTTGGCCGGCACCGTGACCTGCTGCTCCACCGTCGTGCCCGCATCGGTGACGAACGTGAGCGTCGCGCGCGTCGGCGTATCGCCGGGATTCGACAGGGCGATGTCGGTGGTGAACATCGACTGTGTCGTCCCTTCGGCGAAATAGCGGCGGATCGGCGTGCCGCCCTGCTGCCCGGTGCCCGCGCCCGTGAAGGTGACGGTCGTGGAGTCCGATGCCGCGATTCCGGCCACCGCGTTCACGGTCGCCACCCCCGGATCACCGTCTGACCGTAGTGTCACGGTCGCGACCCCGTCGGCATCGGTCACGGCCGACAGGGCGCTGAGCAGGCCCACCGTCGCACTGAACGACACCGTCTGCCCAGGCATCGGCGATGACGACGCCGGATCGGTGACGAGCGCCGTGATCGTCGAGGTGGCCGCGACGTCGGCGCTCGACGGGTCTGCCGACACCGTCACGTCTGGCACCGGCCGCGATCCGGTCGGCGATGTGTCGAACCGGTAGTACATCTCGGCGAGGTCAGACCAGCCAACGCCGTTCCAGCCGTTGAACCTCGCCGGTTCGCTGAAGTTCGTGTCGCGCAGGTAGTACTTGCCGCCGGTGCCGCATCCGCTGGGCGCCGGCGTCCTGGCCCGCACGAACAACTTGAACGTCTGCCCTGCCTGGAACGTCCCGATGGGCTTCGAGCACCCCGCGACGTTGCCGCGCGCTCCCCACCAGTCGATGTGGCAGTAGCATTCGGGGCCGGCGTTGGGATTGAGTTCGCGCGCAAGCGACGCTGTAGGTGACGCGCCTGGCAGCCCCGTCCAGATCACCCGCGCGCGGTCGACGTCGACCGTGACGTATTCAGAAGCCTTCGGCTCGTAGTCGAGGAGCTCGAAACAATACGGCATGCTGTCGAGGGCGACCTGGCTGGTGCCAACGACGCCCCACCCGTAGTTGCCGCACGAGAAGCCCGACGTGGTCGGCCCTCCGGTGGGAAGGACCGTCGCGGTGATGATGGCGGTATCGCCCGCCCGCACGACCTTCGGCTCCATCTCGACGGCGCCCCACGGCCTGCCGTTCCAGCGTGCCGGGTCTGGCACGGGCGGCGCCAGGGTCGCGCCGTCAGTCGCGGCGGCAGACCGGCGCGAATCGATGGCCGATCCGGCCGCGGGGGGCGCCTGCGCAAACGCCGGCGCGCCGGCGGCCAGCAGCGCCGCCGCAGCCGCGATGATCCATCGGGCCGAGACAGGGGATGTCGTGGACATGGGAAGCCTCCGCGTCCGAACGGACAGGCGACCGGCTGGCAGCCGGCGCAGGAACCGCGTTCGGCACACCGTCACTGTGCGCCCGGACGACCGAAGGTGGCAGGAACGACGGGGTAGTACTACCGTAAACAGCCCGCCAAACCGGGGTTTCCAGGCGTGTCCGCGGCCTCGCGACCGGCGGGGTCGACCAGGGCCTGCGGCGCGACAGCTCATCCGCAGGCTGCTACACTGCGGCGACAGCCGTGGCCTGGCTCCGGTTCCGGCCACGCTCAGGAGGACTCCGTGAGAAGGATGCTCATCTCGACGTGCCTGCTGGCGTGCGTCGCGCCCGCCCACGCGTTCGCCCAGCCCGCCGACGACGTGCGCAGCGCGCTGCAGGGTGCGCTGGTCTGCACCGCTCACCCGGTGAAGACCGTCGAGAAGATCGCCGCCCGCGGCAGCGACTTCGCCGCGGGCTTCAGCGCGGTCTCGTTCGGGAGCGGCAGCGACCAGCGGACGGTAATTGTGCTGAAGACGCCCCTGACCATCGCCGGCGCGACCACCAGCGCCGTCGTCGTCGAAACGTCACCGTCACACGAGGATTTCGGCGGCATCGTCTACGGCCGTTTCACTGGCGACATCAAGCGCGTGACCGCCGAACTCAAGCTCGGCGCGCATCGCGACCTCGCGGGTGTGGCCATGGGCGCCTACGAACGCCAGCTCACCGTCGAGCCCGGAGGCGCGCCGGCGCAGGTGTGCCCCATGACGATCGTCCTCACCCCGCTCAGCAACCGGGAGTTCCTGCTGGGCTGCGGATGGTGTCCGGGCTAGACCGACACGGCCCTACGCGAGGACGTCGCCCCGGCCGGCACCCTCACACGATGCGGGCCAGCTGGTCGGCAAGATCCGCGATGCGGAACGGTTTCGGGAGCAGCCCGCGGGCGCCGAGCGCGATCAGTTCCTGCACGTCGTCGTTGTCGCCGTATCCCGAACAGATCAGGACCGGCAGCTGCGGACGCTGCCTGCGCAGTTCGAGGAAGGTCTCGCGGCCGCCCTGCCGCGGCATCTTGAGGTCGAGCAGCACGGCCGAGATGCGCTCACCATGTTCGGCGAAGACACGGACCGCGTCTTCGCCATCGACGGCCGTCACCGACTCGTAACCGAGCTTTCGGAGCGCCGCCGCCACGAACGTTCGCAGCGGCGCCTCGTCGTCGACGATGAGGATGCAGCCCCGGCCCCGGGCCGCACGCGTGGCGTCGACCTTCGGGGCCGGCGTGAGGCGCCCCTGTGGCAGCCACACGGTGAATGTCGCGCCGGCGCCCGGCGACGACTCGACGGCAATCGCCCCCTGGTGCAGGTGGACGACGCCATGCACGGTCGACAGGCCGAGGCCGCTGCCTGACGTACGGTTGTGTTCACGGGTCGTGAAGAACGGCTCGAAGATCCTCGCCTTGACGGCCTCGGGCATGCCGCTACCGGTATCGCGCACGCGCAGCATGACGTAGGCGCCCGCCGCGCAGCCGGCGTCGGCCGCTGCTGTCGCATCGAGCTCGACGTCGGCCGTCGAGAGCGAGAGGTGCCCGCCGTCGGGCATCGCATCGATGGCGTTCATGCACAGGTTGACGACGACCTGGTTGAGCTGCGAGGGATCGCCGTCGACACTCCAGCGCGCCCCCCAGTCGACGGCCAGATCGAGATCGCGCGGGAACGACGGCTCGAGCATCGCGACCGCGTCGCGCGCGATGGCATTGAGATCGACGGCCTCGACCACGTTGCGGCCGCGCCGGCCGAACGCGAGCAGCTTGGCCGCGAGATCGGCCGAGCGCCTCGACGCGGTCAGGATCGCGCGCAGGCGCTCGCGACGCTCGCCGCTGGTCTCGTCGTCGAGCAGCAGGTCGGCGTGCCCCATGATGCCCGCGAGCATGTTGTTGAAGTCGTGCGCCACACCACCGGCCAGGCGCCCCAGGCTCTCGAGCCGCTGCGACTCGGCGAGGGTCGCGAGCGTCGTCGCGAGCCGCGTGCGCTCGGCGAGGTAGGCGTTGATGACGACACGCAACACGATCGCGCTGACGACGCTGGCCACGACGGCGTTGGCCATCAGGTCGACCATCCGATCGTGGTCGCTCTTGAAGTGGCGCACCAGGTTGGGGAAGGACGCCTCGACCAGGAACAGCGCCAGCATGTTGCCGACGACGATCGCAAAGAGCAGCCACCGGCGCCAGCCGGTGTAGAAGATCACCGGCAGGCCGATCGCGGCGAAGAAGTAGTAGGCGATGCTCCCCTGTGAACCGGCGTTGGGAAACCAGCCGACGTTGAGCACGGTGAGCAGCCCCAGGAGCAGGCCCCCGGGGTAGACCCGTCCGCGTCGCGCCCACAGGTAGAGCACGAACGAGTACACCGCAAAGCAGAAGGTGCCGACGTTGACGATCGGCGGCAGGTCCTGGATCGCGTTGACCGGAAAAATGACGACCGACGAGAGGATGCCTGCCGCGAGGCATATGCCCGCGTAGAGTCGGCCGCGCAGGTCGGTGGTGTCGTGGGGCGGTGACGCGGTGCTCGCGCCGGTGACAACTCGTGTGGACATGACCGGGCTTTGGGGGGCTCCGGGCGACCGCGCGGCGCGGCTCCTGCACTATACCGGACGTCGGCCGCGTCAGGAGCGGCTACTTGCGCCTGGCCTTGAGGTACAGGGCGTACTCGATCCACTCGTCCTCGACGACATCGAGCACGAGGATCCGGCCAGATGGCCCCTCGACCCGGAAGCGGTCGATCACCGGGGCGGTGTCGGGATCGCCCCCGCACCGCGCATCGTGCCGCTCGCGCACCGCGATGACGACGTGGGCCGATGTGGTCTCTTCGGTCACGTACGTCACACACGACGGGCTGACGCTGAACGGTCGATCCTTGACGATCCGGGCGCGTAGCGCCGCCGTCGCGCGCTCGGCCGCGGCACCGCCCTGGGGCGCCGCGCCGGCGAACACGCCAGTCAGCACCATCGACACGCCCACCACGCACCCAGCCACCCGTCGCATTCGCGCTCCTCCCAGGGACGTCACGCAGCAGTCTACCGCGGCCGTCGTCGCCAATGCAGTCCATTGGCGATAATCTGTCAGTCCCGGTCACGTCGATGCGCGGCACTTTCGCCGCCGTTGCGCCAGGTGTCGCAACGGTGGCGTCGCTGGCCGCGGCACCGCCACCAGGATGCGCCAGAGGAGTTGGACGATGAGCGATCTCGACATCAGCATCACCCAGCAGGCGACCATCGCCGCCCTCCACAAGGGCGAGGCCGCCATCCCGATGCGTGGCTGGCTCGCAAGGCAGGCGGCCATCAACTACGAGGTCGAACACGCCATCGCAGACGAGGACCCGTACTCGTTCTGGGCAGACAAGGCCGCCGCCATCGAGTGGCATCGGCCGTGGTCAGACGTCCTGCACTTCGATCCGCCGAACCACCGGTGGTTCGTCGGCGGGCAACTCAACGCCACCGTCAACTGCGTCGATCGCCATGTGCACTCGGATCGACGCAACAAGGCCGCGCTGATCTGGGTCGGCGAAGACGGCGACGAGCGGACCTACACCTACAACCGCCTCTATCGCGAGATGAACCGGTTTGCCAACGCGCTCAAGCGCCTCGGCGTGGCGAAGGGCGACCGCGTCATCCTGTACATGCCGCTCACGCCCGAGGGCATCATCGCGATGCTGGCGTGCGCGCGCATCGGCGCCATCCACAGCGTGGTCTACGCCGGGATGGGACACGCGGCCCTGCGCACCCGGATCGAGGACGCCGGCGCCAGGGTGGTGGTGTGCTCGGACTTCACCTACCGGCGCGGAAAGGCGACGGCACTCAAGCCGATCGTCGATGAAGCCGTGCGCGACCTCGCCTTCGTCGACCACGTCATCGTCCATCGGCGCGGGTCACGCCCCGGCGACGCTCCCGTGACCTTCACCAGCGAGCGCGAGAAGGACTTCTACGACATCCAGCAGGGGCGCGACATCCACTGCCCTCCCGAGATGGTCGAGGCCGACCACCCGCTGTTCATCCTCTACACGAGCGGCACGACCGGGACGCCGAAGGGCGTCGTGCACGCCACCGGCGGGTACCTGGTGGGCGTCAACTACCTGAGCAAGGCGTTCTTCCAGATCCAGGAACGCGACATCTACTGGAGCACGTCAGACATCGGCTGGGTCGTGGGCCACAGCTTCATCGTCTACGGCCCGATGAGCATCGGCGCGACGGTGTTCTGCCGCGAAGGCGCGCCCGACTACCCGAGCGCGGACGTGACGTGGGAGATCTGCGAGCGCTTCGGTGTGAACGTGATGTTCACGGCCCCCACGGCCGTGCGCATGTGGATGAGCCACGGCGCCGAGGCCCCCGCCAAGTACGACCTGGGCCGGCTGCGCCTGATGGCGTGCGCGGGCGAGCCGCTGAATCCCGAGGCGCATCGCTGGGCGCAGCAGCATCTCGTCGGCCAGGGCAACGGCATGGTCGTCGACAACTGGTGGCAGACCGAGATCGCCGCGCCGGTGATCGGCACCCTGCCGACGTTCGAGGCCAGGCCCGGCAAGGCCGGCAAGGCGATGCCTGGCGCACGGCTCGCCGTGGTCAATCGCGATGGGTCGCCCGTCGCCGACGGCGAGGGCGGCCTGCTGGTGATCCGCTTCCCCCTGCCGTACATGCTGACCACGGTGTGGAACGATCACGCACGCTATGAGGCCTACTGGCAGCAGGTTCCCGGATGCTACAGCGCCGGCGATGTCGCGGTGCGCGACCGCGACGGCTACATCGCCGTCCTGGGCCGCGCCGACGACGTGCTCAACGTCGCGGGGCACCGGATCGGCACGGCCGACATCGAGGGCTCGCTGATCCGCCATCCGGCCGTCGCCGAAAGCGCGGTGGTCGGCCTGCCCGATCCCATCAAGGGCGAACGCATCAGGGCCTACGTGGTGGTGCGGGCCGGCGTGGCGACGGGCCCTGGCCTCATCGCCAGCCTCAAGGACCACGTCCGCGAGGATCTCGGCGGCATCGCCACACCCGCCGACATCGAGGTGCGTGCGACGCTACCGAAGACACGGTCGGGCAAGATCGTGCGGCGGGCGCTCAAGGCCGAGGCCCTGGGCCACGACCCCGGCGACCTGAGCACGCTGGCCGACTGAGGTGTGCGCCGCCCGAGCGCGGGCGCCGAGGCTATCGACCGGCGATGAGCTGCAGCCCGCACCGGACGCAGTAGGCCGACTGTTGCCTGCGAACGACGTTCAGGGCCGACAGTCGGTGGCGCTCCCGTTCAGATGACCGTCGAGGAGGCGGGCCGCGACGTGAGGATCCGGTGGACGCGCTCGACGTTCTCGCGGATCTCGTCCTTCACGCGCGGAAACATGCCGACGAAGATGCCGTCGGTGGGCTTGAGGCTGTCGAACGCTGTCTGGAACGCCTGGTCGGCGCCCTTGTCGGTGATGCGGCCGGCCGCCATGATCTTGAAGGCGAAGCAGGGTTTCTTCACCTGGCGCATCACGGCGTACATGCGCGCCGGGTCACTCTGCACGTAGATCTCGCCTGGCATCTCGAGCAGTTCGCCGTTGAGCACCGTCTTCCACTCGTCGGGCGTGCGCGAGCGGTTGTAGACGCAGCCGGCGTAGAAATCGACGTCCCATCCCTGGTCCTCGACGAGCGCGATCACCTCGGGCCTGTGCGTGCCGACGCCGACCATCACGCCGGCATCGCGCGCCTGGCGGCACCAGTCGCGCACGGTGGCGATCTTGCCATCGCGGAACGCCGCATCGGTGCGCTCGCCGTGGTGGTAGATCGCCAGCGGACGCCACTGTGCTGCGAGCGGCGCCGGGTCGCCGATGCCCTGGATGATGAGGTGCATGGCCCCGCCCTCGGCGCGGAACCGCTCGAGATCCTGCGGGGCGCGGCCCAACTGCACGTAGTTGTACGCGTTGATACCGAAGCGTGCGCACTGGTGCAACACGTCGCAGACGCGCTCGGGCGTGTAGTACTCGCGCATCACCGTCGCCAGGATGCTGTTGAAGTGCGCGAAGCCGTAGAACGGATTGCAGCCGACGATCATCCGGCTGATCTCGACCGTGCCGAACGGCATCTTCGGCACCTGGATGGTCGAGACCGGCCGCGGCGGCGCGGGCAGGGGTGCGGCTGCGCCGGCGGCCGGCGGCTTGCCGGCCTGTGCGGGCAGCGAGGGAGGCTGCGCGCCACCCGGCAGTGCGACGGCGCCGCTTGCGCCCAGTGCCAGGGCCGCCGTCTGCAGGAAGTCGCGTCGCGAGTGCGCCATCACACACCTCCACGCAGGCGCCACGGGGCCGGTCCACGCATGGAACCGGCCCACGCGGCGTGTCCGGGTCTCAGAACGACGTCCACCCCGCACGCGGTTCGCGCTTGAGGTATTCATTGGCCGCCGCGTCGTTCGTGACGCGCATGTTCGCGGCGTCGTAGGCGATCTTCTTCCCGGCGCGCAGCGACACGATGCCGAGCAGCATCACCTCGGTGAGCTTCGCGGCGTACTCGAACGGGCACGACACCTTCGTCGTCCCCTTGGCCGCATCCACCCAGTTCATCTCGTGCAGTTCGTCGGGAATGCGCGGTAACGTCTGCTTCGGCGTCCCGACCGACTCGTGCAGCGAGGTCGGCAGCAACCGCGGCTTCGCCCCGTACGTCTCGTAGAGCAGCTTGCCCTTGGTCCCGATGACCAGCGTGCCGCCGCCCTTGTTGAGTTCCTCGTTGCCGAGTTCGACGGGCTTGGGCGGCATCAGGCCGCCGTCATACCACGTCAGGTTGATCGCCGGGCGCGCCCCGCGGGCCGCAAACGTGTAGAACGTCGTCGTGGCGTGCGGGAACGACACGAAGTTGAACGGCGTCGACACCGTCTCGACCGTCTCGGGGAAGCCGAGGTCGAGCGCCCAGTACGCGTGGTCGATCAGGTGCGCCCCCATATCGCCGAGCGGGCCGGCGCCCCAGTCGACCCAGCCACGCCAGTTGAACGGGTGGTACACCGGGTGGTACTCGACCTGTGGCGCGACGCCGAGGAACAGGTCCCACGCCACGCCCTGCGGCAGCGGGTAGTTGCCCAGCAGCGCCGCGCCGAGACGCGCATTGATGCCCGCGGCGTTCCAGCGCAGGTCCTCGGCCGGCCCCTTGACTGGCGCCGGGCGCGGTACGCCCTGCGGCCAGTACCCGAGCGGACGGTTGGTCCAGATCTGGATCTCCCTGACCTCGCCGATGGCGCCCGCCTGCAGGTACTCGACGGCCTTGCGCCCATCGTCGAGCGAGTGACCCTGGTTGCCCATCTGCGTCGCGACCCTGGTCTCGGTCGCGCGCTTCGACAGCTGCCGCGCCTCGGCGACCGACCACGTCAGCGGCTTCTCGACGTAGACGTGCTTGCCGAGGTCCATCGCCGCCAGCGCGATGCTGGCGTGCATGTGGTCGGGCGTGGCCACCACCACCGCGTCGATGTCCTTCTGCTGCTCGAGCATCTTGCGGTAGTCCTGGTAGCGCACCGCTTTCGGCACCGCCGCCACGAGCGCCTGCTGGCGCGCGACGTAGGCGATGGCGCGCGACCGTTCGAGCGGCGTCATGGGCCGCGTGGTCACCGTCGGCGGTGCGCCTTCGGTCCGTGCCGACGAGGGCGTGCGCACTTCGACGATGTTGGCGTCGATGCGCTTCTGCAGCGCGGCGATCTCGGCAGCGAGACCTGCAAAACCCCGGTCGGCGTAGGCGAAGTCGACGTCACACATCGCCACCAGGTTCTGGCTCGACATGTTCGTGATCACCTGGCGTCCACGGCCACCGACACCGACGGCCGCGATGTTGAGGCGATCGCTCGGGGCCTGGAAGCCCTTGCCGAGCACGTGCCTCGGCACGATCGTGATCCCCGCCGTGGCGAGGCCGACCTGCGAGATGAACTGCCGGCGTGACCGATCAGCGGGCGACGACATGGCTACTTGACCTCGCGGATGCGGATGTTGCGGAACGCGAGCGCCTCGGCGTGGTCGCCCTGGAAGCCGATGTGGCCGCGCTTGGCCAGGCCGTACTTCGGCCACTTCGCGAACTTCGTCGCCGCGACCTTCGCCGTCCAGTCCGGGCTCCACAACTCGTACTCGAGCAGCTTGACGTCGTTGAGCCAGTGCTCGACATGCGCGCCACGGGCGATGATGCGCGTCGTGTTCCACTGGCCGATCGGCTTGAGGTGCCCGGCGGGTGACGGATACAGCCCATACGCCGCGCCGGCGCACGTCAGGCGCGTCTTGTTGTCGGCCGCCTTGTCGTCGTCGAGCAACTGGTACTCGGGACCTGTCCAGTACATCTTGTCGCCCTCTTCGATGGCGCGATAGAAGATGCCGGCGTTGCCGGCGTCCGCGATCTTCCACTCGACCACGAGTTCGAAGTCGCCGAACTGGTCCCTGGTCATGAGGTCGCCGACCTTGTCGGTCTTGGCGAGCGTGCCATCGACGATCGACCATCCGGCGGGCACGGTGTCGACCTTGTAGCCGCGGAACGCGTTGAGCGAGGTGCCGTCGAAGAGGATCTTCCACTCCGACTGGGCCTGGGGACGGGCCGCGACGGCGGCGAGCAGGAGCGCACAGAGCAGGAACGGGGTTCGCACAGTCATCGGTGATTTGCCCGTCGCGAAAGGCGACGACCTCCAGGAAAGCATGCGGACCTCGCGCACGACGCGCCGCCAGGCGGCGCCGCAGGAGCCGTCAGGGCGTGGGGACGCATGACTGCTGGCAGTTGTAAACGATTACAGGGGCGGATGCAACGCCTGAAACGGGCCGCGGGATCCTCGCGCCAACGTGGCAGCGACGGTGTCTAATCGTGGGAATCGTCGGGCCGCCGCGTGCCCCCTGGCGCCGCCCGGTCGCCACCCGGAGGATCCCCATGCCCCGCCGACGCCTCGTCGCGCTCGCGATCCTCGCGCTCATCACCCCGTCTGCCGACGCACAGACGCCCCAGCAGGCCGGCGACATCCTCGCCGCCGACGCCGGAAGCGCCGTCATCCGCGGGCTCGTCGTCGACGACACCGGAACGCCCATCGCCAATGCCGAGGTGATGGCGCGTGCCTCGCTCCCGCAGGCTCGGCAGCGGCTGGTCGTCACCGGCGCCGATGGACGGTTTGAATTCCGCGACCTCCCCCACCTGTCGATCGGACTCGGCGCGCGCAAGGACGGCTACGCCAGCACGCTGGGACATCGCGAGGTGCACCGGCAGGTGGCCATTGGCCCCAGGCCGCTGCAGGAGGGAATCGAACTCGTCCTCGTTCGCGCGGGCGTCATCACGGGACGCGTGGTCGGGCCCGATGGCGAACCCGTCGTCGGCGCACGCGTCGCGCACATGGTGATGCGACGAATGCCCTCGGGGCGGGGGCTCGGCTCGACCGGGAATGCCACGACCGACGACAGGGGCATCTTCCGGGCACACAGCCTGCCGCCCGGGCGCTACTACGTTTCAGTGTCACCGCCGCATCGAGGTGTGCCCACGCGCGCCGACAGCGGCCTCGGGCTCGCCACGACCTTCCATCCGGGCACGATCGACGCCGCCGAGGCCGTCGGCATCGAGGTGCCATCGGGTGGTGAGGTCGCGGTCGACATCACGATGCAGGCGGCCATGATGCACACGATCAGTGGCCGCGTCGTCGATGGCGACCGCACCGTCGCGGTGAGAGAACTCCTCGTGTTCCTCAAGCCCAGAAAGTCGCTGCTGGCCACGGAGCCGGGGCCGCCGATCGTCTTCGACGGTGACGGAGGCTTCCTCATCGCGCCCGTCCAGGACGGCGACTACACGCTCGTCGCGCGCCTGCACTCGCCCGCGCCTGCGAGCGGCCGCCCTCCTGATGCGTGGGCGCCCGTGAAGGCCGCCGAGGTCGACATCCGCGTCGGCGACGACGTGCACGACGTCGTGCTCCGATTGACCCCCGGCGCGACGGTGCGGGGACGGGTGGTCTTCCATGCCAGCGCGCCAGACGACCTCTCGGGCTTCCGCATCCAGCCTCAGCGCGTTGGCGCCTCGGAGATCTGGCGACCAGACGTACCGCTCAAACCTGACGGGACGTTCGAGATCACGGGCGTGCGCGGTCGCGTGGCCCTCCATGTCGTCGGCAGTCCCGTTTCCATGGGCGGGCCTGGCGGCGTCATCGGTGGCATCGTCCCGGGCACGCGCCCGGGCGGAAGCGCGGCGGCAGTCGCACCCGCGCGCCCGGTGGTGTGGAGCGCCGGCTGGCGCACGCGCGCGCTCAGGCTCGACGGGCGTGTGTTGCCCGATCAGGCAGTTGACGTCGGCCAGGACGGCACCGTCGATGGGATCGAGGTCGAGGTCGCGCGAGACTACGCGCAAGTCACCGGCGTGGTGCGCAACGCACGCGGCGAACCGATCGACGGTGCGGCGCTCGTAGCCATCGCCAACGACGAATCCACGGCGGGCTTCGGCGACGGCCTGGTGAGGATTCGAGGCGCCAGCCAGGGTGAGGGGCGGTATACCTTCCCCATGCTCGCGCCCGGCACGTGGAGCGTGCTGGCGCTCAGCGACCTCCCGTGGGCCCTGCGGGACGATCCCGACACGCTGAGCGAACGTCTCAGAGCCGCCGCCAGGCGCGTGACGCTCGGGCCGGGCCAGCGGCTCGAACTCGACCTGGTGGTCGTCACGCCCTGACGCGCAGAGCGTCAGTCGTGGTGATCGGCGGGTTGCAGCGTCTCGGCACCGGGCAGCATGCCGGCAAGGCTCGCGGGATCGTGAATGAGCATCGGCATGTGTCTCGGGCAGATCCAGTACGGGCGATCGAGGTAGTCGAGCTGGACGAGCGGCGTCTGTCGGTTGTCGCCGCCGCACACGAGGCAGGCCTTGCGCACGGTTGGTTCAGTCACGCGTGCCATGGTAACCCACCGTTGCCCTTTTCCCCCTGTCGTCCGCATGATTCCCGCCAATTCGGGTCAGACCCCAATTCCTCGGTCTTTTCTCCGGCGACGCCCGATCAGGCGCGAATCCGTTCGGATGTTGGCCGGGGTCGCGAATTGGGGTCAGGCCCTCATCATCTGCAGGAGTCCCCGCGACACCTGGGGGAAGCGATCACGTCTGCCGCTGCGGGCACTCCCCTGGTCGTTGCACGCAAGTGGTTCGCGTCGATGGAGTTGGGCGGCGGCGCGAGGCTTGCCGGCGCATATACTGCGCGCATGGTCGCTGGTCTGCCCCCTGCCACGCGCCGGGACTTCATCGCCACGAGCGCAGGTGCCGGCATCGCGTTCGTCATCGCACCTGGCAGCCTGCTCCCGCAGCCGACCGTGATGCGATCGACCGACCCGTGGCGCGCAGCCGATGCCATCCTCGCCCGCATCGTGGCGCCAACGTTCCCCGACCGCGATATCGACATCACGCGCCACGGTGCCGTCGGCGACGGCGTCACCAACTGCACGGCCGCCATCGGCGCGGCCATCGACGCGTGTCACGCCATCGGCGGCGGGCGCGTCGTCGTGCCGCCCGGGCGCTTCCTCACGGGCGCGATTCACCTCAGGAGCCGCGTCAACCTGCACGTGCGCGAGGGCGCCACGCTGGCGTTCTCGACCGATCCGCGCGCCTACCTGCCCCTCGTGTTCACGAGGTGGGAAGGCATCGAACTGATGAACTACTCGCCGTTCATCTACGCGTGGGAACAACGCGACATCGCCATCACCGGGCGCGGAACGCTCGACGGCCAGGCGAGCGCCACGAACTGGTGGAGTTGGAAGGCACGCGGCACCGCCGCACAGCCGTCAGACACGAACCGCACCGGCTTTGTCGCGGCGGGCGGCCAGAAACGCCTGTCGGAACTCGCAGCGGCCCGCGTTCCGGTCGCCGAGCGTGTTTTCGGTGATGGCGACCACCTGCGGCCGAACTTCATCCAGCCCTATCGTTGCGACAACGTCCTGATCGAGGGCGTGCGCATCATCAACTCGCCGATGTGGGAGATCCACCCCGTGCTCTGCCGCAACGTCATCGTCCGCGGCGTCGACATCGCCAGCCACGGGCCCAACAACGACGGCTGCGACCCCGAGTCGTGCCGCGACGTGCTCATCGAACACTGCACGTTCGATACCGGAGACGACTGCATTGCCCTCAAGTCCGGACGCAACGACGATGGGCGGCGGGTGAACGTGCCTGTCGAGAACGTCGTGATTCGTGACTGCCGGATGAAGGACGGGCACGGCGGCGTGGTGATCGGCAGCGAGATCTCGGGCAGCGCGCGCAACGTGTTCGCCGAACGCTGCCAGATGGACAGCCCCCATCTCGACCGCGCGCTGCGCATCAAGACCAACGCGATGCGCGGCGGCATCGTCGAGCACATCTACATGCGCGACGTGACCGTAGGGCAGGTGGCCGAGGCCGTCGTCGCGATCAACTTCTACTACGAGGAAGCCGACAAGGGCCCGCACCTGCCCATCGTCCGCGACGTGGAGGTGCGGAACGTGACCAGCCGATCGAGCCGGCATGCCCTGCTACTGCGCGGGTTCGCGCAGGCGCCGATCGAGGACGTGCGCGTCGTCGACTGCCGGTTCGACAACGTCGCCGAGGCCGACGTGCTGCAGCACGTGACGAACCTGCAGTTGACCAACGTGATGCGAAACGGCGTGCGCGTCGACGCGGCGAGCGGACGCTGAAGCGGCGCGGCCCTCACCAGCTCCCAAGCCGCCGCCTGCCGCAGAGGATGCCTGACAGGCCCGCTCCGATCAGGAGCAGGGAGACAGGCTCAGGAACGGCCACCGGCGTCGCCGTTCCATACAGGTAGAGGGAACGGTCGTCGTATTCCGTGGACCAGTTCGAGGCGCAGGATCCTGCAGCGTCCTTCACGCACGTATACGTGAGAGCGAAGCCCATCGCCGAGAACGAGAGCGGGAGCCCCAGGCTGCCCGTCAGCCGACCGAACAGGTCCTGAGCGGTCGGGTAGACAACGCTCAGGTCGTTTGTTTCGCGCACCAGCACCTGGTCAGAAAGGATGACGGCGTTCTTCCATTGCCGTGAGACCGCGCCGCTCGCGTCCGCGATGGTGTGCGACCCGCGCGCGCCGCTCTCCGCCCAGACCTTGGTATTCGTCTGACCGGTGTTCTCGGCATTCTCGGTCCACAGCCGCTCGTGCGCCTCGACTGCCAGCCCAAATGGGTCGTCGATCAAGTCGAACGCCCCACCCACGTCGAACGTCGGCACGCCGAAGTACGTCGTCTTCTGCTGGCCGTTGGTGGTGACGTAGGTCGAGGTGGCCACGTCATCGTAGGTCATCGTCAGCAGAAATGACTCGGACGACGCCGCGCATGCGTAGGTGGTCGCGGGGTGCGCGGCCCCGGTGTCGTTGTAGGTACACCGTTCGGTGAGATCGACACGATAGGTCAGCGTCACGGGGTCGGCCTGCGCCACCGAAGCCGCGGACACCACCAGCGCCGTGCACCCTGCCGTCAGCAGGACGGTGGCCTGCTCGCGAACAAGACTCCAGTTCCCCACCATGCTCTCCCGCGTTGTGACCTGAGCATCGACCGACCGATTCCCTACGGCCGGCAGAGCTTGCGCGACAGGAAGCAAGGTCCGCACCATCCAGCACAGCCATGCAGACGGGTTGCGGCACGCCGGGAAGTGGAAAACTCAGCAATACGGCCAACCGAACTTCTCGCTTATGGCGCCTTCCTCGCCTCCCGCAGTCCTGCCCCAGGCGCGCCGACAGCGGATGCACGCCGCGCAGGCCCTCGAACGGCCCGACACACGTTCCCCGCTGAGACGACAACGCCCCGCCTCTCCCCGTCGAGGGAAGAGGCGAGGCGTCGCGTTCGTCGCCGTGGCGCGGCCCGGCCGCGCGAGCCGGCCTACCAGGTCGTGCGAATGCCGAACCG
The DNA here is from genome assembly GCA_016789685.1 of Acidobacteriota bacterium. Classification (GTDB taxonomy): domain Bacteria; phylum Acidobacteriota; class Vicinamibacteria; order Vicinamibacterales; family JAFNAJ01; genus JAEUQQ01. Next base: position 26,812 of record JAEUQQ010000734.1, read on the forward strand.
CATGACGCGCGGCCCCATCAGCGAGCTGATGGTATTGGCGTTGGACGCGTTCTGCCCGCCACGCATCGACAACGTCGTGTCGCTGTTGAGCAGGTTGAAGATGTCGATGCCCGCCGTGACACGCGCCCGGCCGAACAACGTGAACACCCGGTCGACGCGGAAGTCGACCGTGTGCATCGTCGGCAGGCGTTCATCGCCGCGTTTGTCGAGATACACCGTGGCCTGCCCGGCGCTGAACGGCCGCGTGGGTGACAACACCGAGCGGATGAAGGGATAGCCGCCGCGGGCATTGTAGAAGGCCGCCAGGTTGACCTCGATGACCGGCAGCATGTAGGAACCGGTCACGCGACCGAGCCACTTGGCGTTGACGAACACGTTGCCGAGGCCCGACGACGTGGATTCCGGGGCGTACTGCCCACCGTTGAGGCTCGACTCGATGTTGGTGGGATCGCTCGTCGACGACCACCAGGTGTAGCCGCCGGCCGACTCGAAGGTCATCGGCGCATCGTTCAGCGACAGGCTGCCGTTGATCTGCCAGCGGTTCGAGAAGCGCTTGCGCGCCGTGAACTCGAGGCCCTGGTAGCGACGGTAGAAGTCCTTGACGTTGGTCACCGTGTAGTTGACCGGCAGTTGACTGGTTGGCTGGAAGTACGTCACCGCCGGGCACGACGCGCCCGACGGGCAGCCCGTCGGCGTCCACGACACCGCCGCCCAGTTGCTGGCGTCGAAGCCGTCGTAGTCGTTGCCCCAGAAGTTCCCGTAGTTCCGCCAGATGTAGCTGGCGCTCACCGCGAACTCGTTGCCGATCTGCTTGTCGAACGTAATCAGGAACTCGTTGGTCACGTCGGCCGTGAGGTCGGGATCGACCTTGCCGGACGTCCTGGTGGCGGTCGGGTTGTTGTAGTCGTAGCCGCCCGTCCAGGACAGGGGCGCGGACGTGAGCACGATCTCGTTGGCCTGGATGAACCGGTCGCCGTTGACGTCGACCCACGGGTAGCGCACGAACGTCGCGGCGACGGTGTTGTAGGTACTCGACAGGCTGCCCGTCCCGAGCTGGCTGACGTAGCGCGAGTAGTTCAGCTTGATCACGTTCCGCCCGTTGCCCGTGAGGTCGTAGGTCACGCCGATGCGCGGCGAGAAGTTCTTGAACGTGACGCCCGCCTCGGCGCCCTTGAACGACAGCTCGGGCAGCTGGTTGAAGGCCGCCCCGGGGTAGGTGACGTTGTTGTACACGCCGGCGTACGTCCGCTGGCCGAAGAAGGGCGAGGCGCTGACGTTGGCTTCGTTGGCGAAGTCGGTCTGGTAGTCGTAGCGCAGGCCGGCCGTGACGACGAGCTTGCCGCGCGTGTAGTTGTCCTGCACGTAGAAACTGCGGTTCTCGAGGCCGTATTCCGTGAGCCCGCGCCGATAGAGCTGGGCTTCGACCGGCAGGTTGTTGCGGAAGCGCGCGTAGGCGTCGCCGCCGTACATGCTCTCGGTGTGGGCGATGTCGTTCCGGTACTTGAACCCGAACTTCAGCGCGTGGTCACCACCGAACGTGTTGGGCAGGAAGTAGGTCGCCATCACGTCGACGCTGTCGGTCGGACGCACGTAGACAGCTTCCTGGTACGAGCGCGACCAGGCATTGGTCGTGAGTTCGAGGGCGGGCTGCACGCTGCGCAGGTCTTCTTCGTGGAACGTCAGCGTGAAGTTGTTCCCGACGTGCGAGTACGACCCCTCGACCATCAGCTTGTCGCTGAAGATGTGGCGGTCGGTCCACTTGTAGCTCTTGGGCATCCCGGTCTTCCACCAGCTCGATCCGAGATCCGTGCGCGTGACGCCCAGCTGCCGGTAGGTCGTCTCGAGCGGGCGCAGGTCGGAGCCATCGCGGGCGTTGCGCACCTTCTCTGCCGCGTTGAAGAACATCGACGCCTGGTTGTTCTTGAACGTCTGCGCCGACAGCTTCAGGTTGTAGTTGTTCAGGATGGTCGTGTCGGGATTCAGGCAGCCGCGGATTTCCTTGAGCGAGTACGTCAGCGGCGCGGCCTTCATGGCCTGGCACTCGGTGGTCGCCTTGTAGAAGTTGTTGACCCCGACGTTGATGTCGCCTTGCCGTAGCTGCCCCAGATCCAGGCCCGACCGCGCTTGATCGGCCCGCCGACCTCCATCCCGTAGTCCTTGATGTTGAGGATCGGGTTGCCGGTCGAGGCGCCCTGGGTGCGGAGTTCGTCTGACACGTTGAACGACTGGAACTTCTTGTCGGTGAGGTAGTACCGCGCCGACCCCTTGAGCTTGTCGGTGCCGCTCTTGGTCACGAGGTTCACGCCGACACCCGGCGACTGCATCGTGACGTCCGCGCCGCCCGTCGAGATCTGCATCTCTTCGAACGCGTCGAAGTCGTAGTACACCGGCGAGCCGCCCGTCGCCGACATGTCGGTGATGTCGACGCCGTCGAGGTTCCACTTCTGCTGGCTCATCGCCGCGCCGCGCGCCACGAAGTTCGACTGCTGGCCCGACATGCTCCCGCCGACGTTCTGGCGGTCCATCGCGACGCCGGCCGACTGCTCGAGGATCACCCACGGGTCGCGCGCCGACGGGATGCTCTGCAGCGCTTCCTGCGTGAAGCGGGTCGTGCGCGACGTGTCCTTGACGTCGACCAGCGGCGTCTCGGCCGTCACCGAAATCGCCTCTTCGACCGCCGAGATCTCGAGGGCCTGGTTGATCTGCGCGTTGAGGCCGATCTCGAGGCGCAGCCCCTCGCGCACGACCGTCCGGAACCCGGTCAGCTCGAAGCGCACGCTGTAGACGCCGATCGGCAGCGACGGAACGCGGTAGGTGCCCGTGGCGGTCGTCACCGCCGTCTGCGGCTGCAGCAACACCGGACTCGCGACGGTGATCACGACGCCCGGCAGCACGCTGCCGCTGGCATCTGTCACCTTGCCGTAGATTTCGCCCGTCGTCTGTGCAGACACAGGCACCGCCGTGGCCAGTGCCACGAAGGCCAACATCGCAACCAGTCTTCTCATTGCCACCCCCGGTGGGCTCGGGGTCCCGGCCGTCTGAACCGGGACACGTGATCGATCACCCGCGTCGCGTGCACAGCAACGCCACAACGCCGTGGCGCCACCGGTTGGCAGACAGGCTGCACGGGTCCACGTCAGACCCGACGCCCGGTCGAAAAGAAAGGTATCGAGGGCACTCGAACGAACGCGCCTACCGACCTGCAGCCTGCTCGTCCCGCAGGCCATCCTGTCCGCAACGCACCGGGCGCATGCGGAGGCCGTACCGTGTCTGAACACGGGATCGCGAGCGACCGATCGTCACGAAACAGGCCGCGTTCGCCGCGTGCGACCGCCCGGCCGGCCCTCGTCGCCTGCGATAAATCCAACATCGTGGATGCGCTGATTCGTCCCGCCGGATCTCACGCCCATCCCACCGCGAAGGGAACCGCTCGTTGTCGAAATGCCGGGTTTCCGCCGTATTCCCCGCACAATCGGGCCAGACCCGAAATCGCGCGAATTTTCCTGCTGCACCGCGATTACTGGCGGGTTTCCGTCACTGCGCACGCGCAAGCCGTGAATTGGGGTCAGACCCTCATCATCTGCGGGAGGCGGCGCGACAACGGGAGTGCGTCGCGAACGGCGGGACGAGGGCGGGGCGGGGACCAGCGCGCGTGGAGGTGCCAGCGATTCGAAGGCGTTACGCGCTGGCACCACTCATGCTGAGGGGGGTGGCGTCGTTGCGGGCGTCTGCGCCTCGGCCTCGGCGGTCGCGGCGAGGGTCTTGGCCTGCGCCAGGCGCGCCACGTCGATGCCGAACTGATCCTTGAGCATCGCGAGCATCGCCGTCATGCCGCCACCGACGGTGCCCATCACCTTGCCGATGCCGCCGGCGCTGTCGCCGCCTCCGACGTCGATGATGTTGATCTTGTCGATGCCCGCGAGCTGCGTCGCGAACGCCTGCGCGAGCTCGGGCATCTTCTCGACCAGCATGTTGAGGACGGCGGCTTCGTTGAAGTTCTTCCAGGCTTCGGACTTCTTCTGCAGGCCTTCGGCCTCGGCCAGCAGCTTCCGCTTGATGACCTCGGCCTCGGCCTCGCCGATGGCCAGCACCTTGGCCGCCTCCGCACGCCCCACGCGCTCGACCTTGGCCGCTTCGCCGGCACCCTCGTATTCCAGCTGCTTCTGCGTGGCCTCGGCCTTGATGATCGTCGCCTGCTTCTGGCCCTCGGCGCGCAGGATCGCCGCCTGGCGCTCGGCTTCGGCCGGCTTGACGACCGTCGCCTGCAGTTCCTTCTCCTTGCGCAGCGCTTCCTGCTCCTGGACGAGCACCTCCTGCGACTTGCGCACCTGCTCGATCCGGATCTCCTGCTCGGTGACCTTCTGCTTCGCGATGGCGGTCGCCAGCGGCCCGGCCTGCTGGGCCTCGGCCTGCTTGCCCTGCACGGCGGCGTTGAACTCGGCCTGCCGCGCTTCCTTGTCGCGCAGCGACTGCGCGATCGTCACGTCGGCCTCGTACCGCTTCGTCTTGCCTTCCTGGTCGGCGTTGGCCGACTGGATCATCGCGTCGCGCTGCGCCAGCGCCTCGCCAATCACCGCATCACGCTTCACCTCGGCGGTGCGTTTCTTGCCCAGGGCATCGAGGTAGCCTTCCTCGTCGCTGATCTGCTGGATGGTCAAGATGTCGATGTTGACACCCATCTTCT
>JAEUQQ010000736.1 GCA_016789685.1 Acidobacteriota bacterium
ACCGCGCCGGCGGTACGCACGGTGCTGCCGACCGAGGCGCTCTCGCCGCTCTTCGAGGCCGTCCTCGAGGCCACGGAAGAAGCCGTCGCCAACTCGCTGCTCAAGGCGCAGACGCTGACGGGCAACGGCGTGACCGTGGAAGCCTTGCCCATCGAACGCGTGCGGGCACTGGTGCGCTGAACGGCGCTCGCTCGCACCCGCCGCCCAGGCGCAAGGCGAATCACTCCGGAACGAGCGCGGCCGTCGCCGGCGCCGTGCTCAGCGCCACTTCGCCGGCACCGTGCCCATCTCGCGTGCCGACGGCACGCCGGCCACGCTCTCGGTCTGCGTCACCGCGCGCACGATGGCATCGGCCATCGCCTCTGCCGCCAGCGAGCCGATCAGCGAGAGGTTCACGTCACCCTCCCACTTGCCGGTGGCGAGGGAGAAGATCGTATCGCCGTCGCCCGGCGTGTGAATCGGCGAGATCGCCCGCGCGAAACCGTCGTGCGCCATCTGCGCGACCTTCTGGGCCTGCACCTTGGTGAGCTTCGCGTTGGTGGCCACCACGCCGATGGTGGTGTTTTCGCCCGCGCGCGGCTGCGGCCGCCGGCTGAGCGCGCCCGACCGCATCAACTGGCGTCGATCGACGAGCCCCTTGCCATCTTCGGTGCGCATGCCGGCAATCACCTTGCCGGTCTCGGGATCGATGACGTCGCCGACGGCGTTGACGGCGACGATCGCCGCGACGACGAGACCGTCGGGCAGCGTGATCGACGCCGAGCCGAGCCCCCCCTTCATCGACCGGCCCTGGGCGCCCTTGCCAACGGTGGCTCCCGTGCCCGCCCCGATCGAGCCTTCCTGCACCGGGCCGTCGGTCGCCGCCGTCGCGGCCGCGTACCCGCACTCGTGTGTCGGACGGATCTTGAAGCTGCCGCCGAACCCGAGGTCCATGAGGATCGCGGCTGGCACGATCGGGACGACGCCCTGGCCGACGCGATAGCCGATGTTGTGCTCTTCGAGGTAGCGCATCACGCCCTGCGCCACGTCGAGGCCATAGGCCGAGCCGCCCGACAGCGAGATGGCGTTGACGATCTGGACGTTGTTGACGGGATCGAGCAGGTCGGTCTCGCGCGTGCCCGGGGCGCCACCGCGCACGTCGACGCCGCCGGTCGTGCCGTCGCTGGCGAGGATCACGGTGCAGCCGGTCGGGCGGTCGGTAAGCGTGTGATGCCCGACCTTGAGCCCCTGGACGTCGGTGAGGCCCTTGTCGCTGCCCCATCGTGGCTTCGGCGCCGGAATCACGACGGGCGCACCGCTGGCGGCGACCTGCGCGGCGGCGGGCAATGCCGGTGCCTGCTGGGTGAAGGCCTGGACGGTGAGCACCGCGAGCAGCGATGCCGTGACGACGGGAAGATGGCGCGACATGGGCCTCGACTCCTGCGCGTCCCCGGCCGTGGGGTACCCACGGAGTCGCACGTCGACGCAGCCCTGGCAGGCGGCTGCCGGGCCGGATGCGCGCTGCCGATGGACGGTGCGCGCATCCTGCCTCAGCCGCGAGACGCGATCAAGGCCCGCGTCGGCCTATGACACGTCAGTCGAGCGGGCGGCCATCGAGCAAGGCCACGCAGCCGAGCACTTCGCCGCCGTTTGCCGTGCACACGGCGTACTTGGCGGCGTAGATCGACACGCCCGCATGCTCACCCTTCGCGTTGACGAGGTAGAAATTGACGTTGAAGTTCGGCAGGCCTCGCGCATTGAGGAGCCGCTTCTCGATGGTGTTCTTCTGGATGCGCTTCACGACCTCGAGCCCCGCGTCTTTCGGACTCCGGCCCTGCCGCATCATCTCGACGGCAAGGTACGACGAGAGGTTGAAGAGGTTCGCTTCGCCGCGCCCCGTCGATCCGGCGGCGCCCACGTCGCCATCGACGTAGAGGCCTGCGCCGAGGATGGGCGAGTCGCCGACACGGCCGGGGATCTTCCAGGCCAGGCCGCTGGTCGTCGTGACGCCGCAGACCTCGCCCCTGGCGTTGACGCCGTTGCAGTTGATCGTACCGTAGTAGTGGTCGGGATCGATGAGCCCCTCGCGCACCATCGCCATCGCCGCCGCATGGCCGGCCGCGGCACGTTTCGCGGGGTCGAGGAAGTGCTCGGGATCGACGCGCCGCTTCCAGTTGAGCCACTTGGCGCGCGAGTTCTCGGTGTTGAGGTCGTCCTCGATCGCGAAACCCATCTGGCGGGCGAACGCCTGCGCGTCGCGGCCCACGATCAGGTGGTGATCGGTCTGCTGCATGACCATGTGCGCAACCTTCGACGGC